>JAVLFO010000315.1:0-1639 GCA_046052805.1 Aquabacterium sp.
ATCATGCATATGCGGTACATCGGTGTTCCTATGCAACGGTCTGGTCCTCACGCCCTATGGTTTTCTCGTGCGCGCACAATTTGGGGTGAAAAAAAAGCCAAACTTTTTTAACAAACGAAATTTATAAAAAACTTTGAGATCATGCGGCAACTTTTACAAAACCGCGCCAAATGGCAAACGAAATGAAAAAACAATTTTTCCGCTCCGTGTTCTGTCCTCAGACATGAAAGAAAAAATAAAAATCAGACCGACGACACCGCCGCTGGTCCTACTGATGGCACCGCGGGACCGGACGGTGCATTATCACCAGCTGACGACGCCTCAGTCACAGCACGCCGCGCCGCATCCGCCAGCCGCTCAAGCTTGCGCACTTGCGCCCTGGCCCGCGCAAAGAGCTGTGACGCCTCCGCTACCTCCGCACGCTTCGTCCTGACTGCCGCACCGAGGAGCGCCCGCTCGTGACGTGCACCATCCGCGCCATTGGCTAATGCGGCCATCGCCTGCCTCTCAGCACATTGCGACTCCTCGACCAGCCGCTGCGCGGCTACCTCAGCTTCTTGGGCCGCCACCACTAGCGCCGCCGCTCGGGCCACATCGGTTTGCAGCAACTGCGCCTTGGCGGCCACCGCCTTGTCAGCTTTGGCCTTGTCGCGTGCCAGGCGCTTTGCCACCTCCTCTGGCAGCTTCGCGCGCTCCGCCGCCGCCCGCGCCCGCTTCGCCGCCGCCGTCCGCTTCTTTTGTTCGTCGCGTGCTTGCTTGCGGCCCGCCGCCTCGGTCGGGCGAGGGCGGTTGGGCTCTGCGTCGCGTGTCCGCAGCTGGTACTCGGGGTTGGTGCTGGCACGGCACACGCGATTATGAGCCATCCACATGTCTTGCACCGCCCGACCCACCATCGTCACTAGCTTCCCGCCCGACATGCCGTCTGGGTCCTCGACACCGCCTGAGCGCTGCTGGCTTCGGTACGCGTACGCTTCCCTTTGCGCGTCAATCCACGGGCCCGTCAATGACGCCACCCACGCGCTCGTCGTGCGCGCCCGTTCGTGTCTATACTCAAACTGTGGGTTGTCGCGACGAGTCTCAGGCGCCGCATCGGCCGCCGCCGGCTGTCGTTGCATCCCGCCCGCAGAGGTTACACCCGTGGTCAGCAAGAGCGCCGTCAACAACGTCGTGTCGTCTCCAAAGTCGAGCCCGGCTCCCGTTCCTTGCGCCAGTTGCGACAGTTCCTGCCGCACCCTGGTCCGTATTGTCTGCATCTGCGGGCACGTGCACTTGACCAGCATGTGCTCCACCGAGTCGGCCCAATACACGTCTGGGCGGGACGCGTGGATGGGCCCACACCGGTAGCACACCCGGTGGTTGCGGTCGTCGATGCGGGGCAGTCGCACCTCGAACCCTGTCGCAATCTTGACAATGTACTCTGCCGACCGCACATGGCCCTCATTGCACGCTTGACCGGCTCGCATCCGAGCCACACGTCGTGCCGCCGTCGTGTCGAGCCAGTACCAGTACGGCTGTCGCACCGCGCTGGCCGTATGCATGGCCCACAACCGGTAGTGTGTGTCGCCGTCGATCTGCGCTTGGATGAACTCCCGCACCACCAGCTGGCGACGCGCATTCCCGCTGCGTTGCAGAGACGCAT
>JAVLFO010000316.1:0-1613 GCA_046052805.1 Aquabacterium sp.
CAAGCGCCTGAACCTGATCGGTGCCGAACACTATCCGCACGACACCGAGCTGAAGGCCCGCCTGCAGTCCTACGAGCTGGCCGACCGCATGCAAACCGCAGCGCCCAAGGCCGTGGACATCAGCAACGAAAGCGCCGCCACCAAAGAGCTGTACGGCTTGAACGACAAGACCAGCCAAAGCTATGGCGAAGTCTTGCTGCGCGCTCGCCGCTTGGTTGAAAACGGCGTGCGCTTTGTGCAAGTCGTGTCGGGCTTCCCTGAGGGCGTCGAGACCGATCGCCAAAGCTGGGACGCGCACAGCGAACTGGATGACAACCACGGCGTCATGGCCCGCATGGTGGACAAGCCCATCGCTGGCTTGTTGCACGACCTGAAAGAGCGTGGCTTGCTCGACAGCACCTTGGTGGTGTGGACCTCTGAGTTCGGCCGCACCTCGTGGGGCGAAAGCGGCAGCGGTCGCGACCACAACCCCTGGGGCTACACCCAGTGGCTGGCCGGTGGTGGCCTCAAGGCAGGTTTCACCTACGGCGAAACCGACGAAGTGGGCCTGCAAGTGGCCGACAAGGACAAGGCCGTCGACACCTACGAC
Organism: Aquabacterium sp.; assembly: GCA_046052805.1. Classification (GTDB taxonomy): domain Bacteria; phylum Pseudomonadota; class Gammaproteobacteria; order Burkholderiales; family Burkholderiaceae_C; genus Aquabacterium. The sequence continues at coordinate 590 of JAVLFO010000316.1, forward strand.
CTGCATGCCACCGTGCTGCAGTTGATGGGCCTGGATCACCTCAAGACCACCTTCCTCAACAGCGGTCGCTCCGAGCGTCCAACGGTGGTGTACGGCAAGGTCATCAAGGACATCCTGGCCTGACCTGGCGCATGACAAAAGAAAGGCGGGGCCAAGACCCCGCCAGAAAGACTCTGTTTCGTATGCGTAAGCTCGTCATCATCGTTGGTGTGCTGGCTGGTTTGGTGGGGGTGGTTCGGGCGGCCGATGGCGAGCTCGACATGGACTTGATGCAAACCATCGAGGACACCAACAAGAGCCTGGCCTCCAACATCGCGACCCAAAATGCCACAGGCAGCACGGCCGATGCCAAGGAGTTGCAAGCGCTGTTCACCCAGGTCGAAAAGCATTTCATTGCCAAGGGCGACGCGGCAGATGCGGTGGATCTGTCTCGCAAGAGCAAGGACTTGGCTGCGGGCATCGTGAAGTCTGTGTCTAACAAGGACTTCGACTCGGCCACAGGTGCAGCCACAGACTTGTCGCGCACTTGCCGTGCCTGCCACACCTTCTACAAGAAGTCTTGAGGGTGAAGGGCTGCATGTGAAAACTGTGATTCATCTGGTGTTGTTGAGCGCGTTTGCCTTTTCATCTGTATGGGCTGCTGGGACAACGGGCAAGGCCAAAACGAGCGAGCCTAAGCAAACCAAGCTGGCCTTGCCCAAGGGCAACCCTGTCTTGGGACAAGAGAAGGCCGACAACGAGCGCTGCATCGAGTGCCACGGCACGCACGGGCAGGGCGCTGAGCAACCCAACAGTGTCGAAGGCAAGTTTGCCAAGCTGGCCGGGCAGGCCCCGGAGTACATCCTCAAGCAGATTGCGGAGTTCCGCTCTGGTGCCCGCAAACACGATCAGATGGCGATCATGGCCCGCAGCGTGTCTGACGAAGACATGCTGGACATTGCCGCCTTCTTCGGCAGCCAGAAGGTCATGCAAGGCGAGGGCAAGGGGTCTGAGCTGGGCCAGAAGCTGTTTGACCAAGGCGATG
>JAVLFO010000317.1:0-13967 GCA_046052805.1 Aquabacterium sp.
GGACCTGGTTTTTGACGTGAACCGCCTTGGCGAAGGGGCACAGGTTCAGGCCAATGACGGCTTTGACCAGCCAGTTGCGGGTGTCGTCGATGACGGTGGTGTCTTGCAAAGTGCTCATGCCTGCATTGTCAGGCCTGCGCAGCGCAACGCGGCCAATCTGATGGATCATTCGAGCTTGCGTCGCACGCCGCGCCGCCTTTGACACCCACACGCTTGCGCCATGACCGCCTTGTCACCCCTGCACGAACTGGCCCGCCAGTTCCCTCACCCCGGACGCCTGGACGCCATCTATTTGCGACCCGAGCGTCGCGTCCCTGTCCTGGCGGTGCTGGAAACCCAGGCCATCGCTCAGCGTGGCTTGCAGGGCGACCGCACCGCGCTCAAAGCCTCAGGCCGCGCTGGCGGTGGCAAGCGGCAAGTCACCCTGATCCAGGCCGAGCACCTGCCTGCCATCGCCGCCTACGCCCGCTTGGACCACGTGGATGCCGCCTGGCTGCGCCGCAACCTGGTCGTCTCGGGCCTGAACCTGCTGGCGGCGCGCGCCTTGCTCAAGGACCAAGCGCTGCACTTGCACATCGGTGAGTCGGTGGTGCTCGAAATCACCGGGCCCTGTGACCCCTGTTCCCGCATGGAGGAGCTGCTGGGTCCCGGTGGCTTCAACGCCATGCGCGGCCACGGCGGGCTCAATGCCCGGGTGATCGAAGGCGGCGTGTTGCGCGTGGGCGATGCCCTGCATTGCCGCCCTGCGCCCCTTACACTGGCCCTTGCTTCAACCTGATGTGAACGCGCCTGTGCAAGGCGTGAGAGCCCAATGAGCTGGCACGGTCAACTGAACTTGGATTACCGCCGCGACGGCGAACGCACCATTGCCCTTGACCGCCACGACGGCCCCTTGCGGGTGCTGCAGCGCCTCTATCCAGAAGGCCCACAGGTTTGCCACCATGTGCTGGTGCACCCGCCCGGCGGCATCGTGGGCGGCGACGTGCTGGCCGTCGAGGCCACGCTGCAAAGCGGCTCGCATGCCCTGGTCACGACACCGGGCGCCACGCGCTTTTACAAGAGCGGCGGCAAACCCGCCAAGCAAACCGTCACGGCCAAAGTGGCCGAAGGCGCCAAGCTCGAATGGCTGCCCCTGGAAACCATCGCCTACCGCAACTGCCTGGCGCACAACCACATGCGCTTTGAGTTGGCCCCAGGCGCCGAGATGATGGGCTGGGACGTGCTGGCCCTGGGCCTGCCCGCCGCCAAAGAAGCCTTTGACGACCCGGCCTTTGCACAAGGCTGCTACACCCAAGAGATCGAACTGCCCGGCGTGTGGCTCGAACGTGGCACTGTGCGTGCCAACGACAACCGCTTGCTGGACAGCCCCTTGGGCTGGGATGGCTGCCGCGTCATGGCCACGCTCTGGCTTGCCACCGGCAGCCCCATGAGCAAGGCCCAGCGAGACGGCCTGCTGGACCTGGCCCGAGCCCACCAGGCCGACAGCCCGATCGCCGCACGCGCTGGCAGCACCAGCCCCCACGAACAAGTCGTGATCGTGAGGGCCTTGGCCGAGCGGGTCGAGCCCGCCATGGCCTTGCTGACCCAGATTTGGGCCGCGTGGCGCGAACACGCTTGGGGCGTGGCGCCCTGCCCTCCGCGCGTCTGGCGCACCTGAGGCGCACACACAGCGACGCTGAAACGCAACGCCTTGCCCCTATCATCGGGGCATACCAAACGGCTCATGCCCACAAAAAACGGGACGAACTTCAAGCCTCTGCCACGCGGACAGAGGCTGGGTCGGGCTGCGCCACCCAACAGGACTTGCTCACATGAAGGTTTTGCTGATCGACGATCACCCCTTGATCCTGGCCGCACTGCAATCGGTCATCAAAAGCTTGGGGGACAACGTCACCGTCGGAGCCGCAGACAGTGGCCGCGCGGCCCGCGATGCCTTGCGCGAGGACCCCAGCCATGACCTGGTCCTGCTCGACTTGCACCTGGGCGATGCCGATGGCTTCGACCTGCTGGGCGAGTTGCGCACCAAGTACCCCGCCGTGCCCGTGGTCGTGATATCGGCCTCCGATCGCACCAGCGACGTCATCCGTGCCATCGACATGGGCGCCATGGGCTTTGTGCCCAAACGGGCGAGCAATGAGACCTTGCTGGACGCCCTCAAGCAGGTCATGTCGGGCGGCGTTTACGTGCCGCCCATGACCATGAGCGCCGATCAGCAGCCCCAGTTTCAGCTCTCAGGCTACGCAGCTGTTCAACAACTGCGCCAGGAGGCCAGCCAGGCCGAGTACCAGACCATGCCATCGCTGCTGCAGCTGGGCCTAACCCCTCGCCAGGCCGATGTGCTGAACCTGTTGCTCAAGGGGTTGCCCAACAAGCTCATCGCCCGCGAGTTGGGCCTGTCGGTTGAAACCGTCAAAGACCATGTGGCTGCGGTGCTGCGCGCCCTGGGCGTGAGTTCACGAACCCAGGCCGTGATCGCCGTCAGCCAGATCTTGCAACGCCAGGGCGGCGCGGCGCCACTGGCCTGGCGTCCACGCTGATCACAAAGCCAGGCGAGCCGCTTCGTATTCGGCTTTGAAGCGCGCCACGAGCTCAGCCACAGGTGCCACCTTTTTGATGGCGCCGATGCCTTGTCCGCAACCCCAGATGTCTTTCCAGACCTTGGCATCGCCGCCGTCTTTGCTGCCAAAGCTCATCTGGCTGGGGTCGCCATTGCCCAGGGTGTCGGGGTCCAGGCCGGCGTTCACGATCGATGGACGCAAGTAGTTGCCGTGCACGCCCGTGAACTTGCTCGAGTAAATGATGTCGGCGCTGCTGCTGTCAACGATCATTTGCTTGTAGGCGTCCACAGCGCGGGCCTCTTCGGTGGCGATGAAGGCCGAGCCGATGTAGGCGAAGTCGGCGCCCATGGCGCGTGCCGCCAGAATCGATCGGCCGTTGGCGATCGAGCCTGACAAGGCCACCGGGCCATCAAACCACTCACGGATCTCTTGGATCAGCGCGAACGGGCTGGTGGTACCAGCATGGCCGCCAGCGCCCGTGGCCACGGCGATCAAGCCATCGGCGCCCTTCTCAATGGCCTTGTGCGCAAACTTGTTGTTGATGATGTCGTGCAGCACCACGCCGCCATAGCCATGCACCGCCTGGTTGACGTCTTCACGCGCACCCAGCGACGTGATCACGACGGGCACCTTGTACTTCACGCACATTTCCAAGTCGTGGTCCAGGCGGTCATTGCTCTTGTGCACGATCTGGTTGATGGCAAAGGGCGCTGCGGGCTTGTCTGGGTTGGCCGCGTTGTAGGCCGCCAAGGTCTCGGTGACCTCGGCCAGCCAGTCGTCCAGCTGGGCGGCTGGGCGGGCGTTCAAGGCCGGCATCGAGCCCACCACACCGGCTTTGCACTGCTCAATGACCAGCTTTGGCGTGCTGATGATGAACATGGGCGAAGCGATCACAGGAAAAGGAACGCGCTTGAGAACGTCGGGCAAAGGCATCAGGGTCTCCTCGGTGTTATCGAAAAAAAACGCCCTCACCGGCAGTGCCGAGTGGGGCGTCAGAGGCTCGATCAGACCGGCCACTCAAGGTGCACGAGGCACGCTGAGAGCCAGTGAACGGGGCCAATCGCTTGCTTAGAAAGCATCCAGTGACATGGCCGTCACGCTCTCACCACCGGTCAGGATGGTGTCACGCAGCGAAGCCACACGGGCCAGGATGTGGTCGCCGTAGAAACGCACGGTCGCCACCTTGGCTTGCATGAACGCGGCATCGTCGCCAGCGGCCAATCGGTCTTCGGCCGCGACCAAAGCGCGGGCCATCTGCCAGCCAGCCACCAAGTTGGCGGTCAGCATCAGGTAAGGCACCGAACCGGCGAACACGGCATTGGGGTCCGTCTTGACGTTGGCAACAACGAAGTCCACCACTTGCAAGACGGACTCGCGAGCGGCCTTGAGCTGCGTCGCCAGCTTCTTGCCAGCGTCGCTGGCGCGACCGGCCAGTTGACCTTCCAGATCAGCGATCTGAGCGGCAATGGCCTTGGCCACAGCACCCTTGTCACGCGCGGTCTTGCGGCCCACGAGGTCGTTGGCCTGGATGGCCGTCGTGCCTTCGTAGATGGGCAAGATGCGCGAGTCACGGTAGTGCTGGGCAGCGCCGGTCTCTTCGATGAAACCCATACCGCCGTGCACTTGCACGCCCAGCGAGGTCACTTCGACCGAGTTTTCGGTGCTGAAGCCCTTGATCAAAGGCACCAAGAAATCGTAGAACGCAGCAGCCTGCTTGGCGACTTCGGCGTCAGGGTGGTGGTGAGCCTGGTCGTAGGCCGCAGCGCCCACGATGGACATGGCGCGGGCGCCTTCGGTCAGCGCGCGCATGGTCATGAGCATGCGCTTGACGTCGGGGTGATGGATGATCGCGGCCGAACCAGGCTGCGAGCCGTCCACAGGACGCGACTGCACGCGGTCTTTGGCGTAGCCCACAGCTTGCTGGTAGGCACGCTCAGAGACGCCAATGCCTTGCACGCCCACGTCGAAGCGGGCAGCGTTCATCATGATGAACATGTATTCCAAGCCACGGTTTTCTTCGCCGACCAGGTAGCCAATGGCGCCAGCGCCCACTTCACCCTTGTCGTCGCCATACACCAGCACGGCCGTGGGCGATGCCTTGATGCCCAGCTTGTGCTCGATCGAGGCGCAATAAACGTCGTTGCGCTTGCCCAGCGAGCCATCGGCATTGACCATGAACTTGGGCACCACGAACAGCGAGATGCCTTTGACGCCCTCAGGTGCGTCAGGCGTGCGCGCCAGCACCAGGTGGACGATGTTCTCGGTCATGTCATGCTCACCGTAGGTGATGTAGATCTTTTGACCGGAGATGCGGTAGGTGTTGTCGTCTTGCTTGACGGCCTTGGTGCGCACCAGCGCCAGGTCCGAACCTGCTTGAGGCTCGGTCAAGTTCATGGTGCCGGTCCATTGGCCGGAAATCATGTTGGGGATATAACGGGTCTTGAGCTCATCGCTGCCAGCGGTGATCAGGGCTTCAATGGCGCCGCCCGTCAAAATCGAGCACAGCGAGAAGCTCAGGTTGGATGCCGTCAGTTGCTCGATGCAAGCCGCACCGATGGTCTTGGGCAGACCTTGGCCCCCGTATTCGGTCGGCTGCTGCAGGCCTTGCCAGCCCGCTTCGGCGAATGCCGCATAGGCTTCTTTGAAGCCCTTGGACGCGCGCACCACGCCGTTGTTCCACGAGCCGTGGTCTTGGTCGCCACTCCAGTTCAGTGGCGCAACGACGCCTTCGTTGAACTTGGCAGACTCTTCCAGAACGGCCTGAGCGGTGTCCACACCGGCATCGGCGAAGGCGGGGATCTGGGCAGCGATCTGCTCCAAGCCAGCCAGTTCTTGGATGCAGAACAGCTGGTCTTTGACGGGGGCGCGGAAAGTCATGGTTTGCTCCGAAAAAAACGTGAAAAGGGGCGCCTCGAAAGACGCCCCTTGGGGATTGTTCAGTCAGACATGTCGTCTGCCCGAGTCACCCGGGATCAAAGGGCCTTGATCAGCTCAGGCACAGCCGTGAACAGATCGGCTTCCAGACCAAAGTCGGCCACTTGGAAGATCGGGGCTTCTGGATCCTTGTTGATGGCGACGATGACCTTGGAGTCCTTCATGCCGGCCAAATGCTGGATGGCGCCAGAGATGCCGCAAGCGACATACAGTTGGGGCGCGACGATCTTGCCGGTCTGGCCCACTTGCCAGTCGTTGGGAGCGTAGCCAGCGTCAACGGCAGCGCGCGAAGCGCCCAGGGCAGCGCCCAGCTTGTCGGCCAAAGGCGACATGACTTCGTTGAACTTCTCAGCAGAGCCCAGGGCACGGCCGCCGGACACGATGATCTTGGCAGCAGTCAGCTCAGGGCGCTCAGACTTGGTCACTTCGCGACCGACGAAGGCCGAAGAACCAGAGTCAGCCACAGCAGCCACCGACTCAACAGCCGCCGAACCACCGGTGGTGGCAGCAGCGTCGAAAGCGGTACCGCGAACGGTCAACACCTTGACGGCGTCGGCCGATTGCACGGTGGCAATGGCGTTACCGGCATAGATGGGGCGCTCGAAGGTGTCAGGCGAGATCACCTTGGTGATTTCTGAGACTTGAGCGACGTCCAGCTTGGCGGCCACGCGAGGCGACACGTTCTTGCCGGCAGCGGTGGCGGGGAACAGCAGGTGGCTGTAACCCGAAGCCACGGCCAGCACTTGGGCGGCCACGTTTTCGGCCAGGCCGTCGGCGAATTGGGCGCCGTCAGCGTGCAGCACCTTGGCCACGCCAGCAATTTGCGCAGCAGCAGCAGCGGCGGCACCAGCGTTGGCGCCAGCCACCAGCACGTGCACATCGCCACCCAAAGCCTTGGCGGCGGTGATGACGTTCAGGGTTGCGGCCTTGATGGACGCGTTGTCGTGTTCAGCAATGACGAGAGCGGTCATGTTGGTCTATCTCCTCAGATCACTTTGGCGACGTTCTTGAGCTTGTCGACCAGGGCAGCCACGTCGGCCACCTTGATACCAGCCGAACGCTTGGCGGGCTCAGCCACGCTCAGGGTCTTGATGCGGGGGGCCACGTCGACGCCCAGGTCAGCCGGTTTGACGACTTCCAGGGGCTTCTTCTTGGCCTTCATGATGTTGGGCAGCGTGACGTAGCGTGGCTCGTTCAAACGCAGGTCGGTGGTGATCACCGCGGGCAGAGACAACTTGACCGTTTCCAGGCCGCCGTCAACTTCACGGGTCACAGACACCTTGCCATCGGCCACTTCGACCTTGGAGGCGAAGGTGCCTTGGGGCAGACCAGCCAAAGCAGCCAGCATCTGACCAGTTTGGTTGCTGTCATCGTCGATGGCTTGCTTGCCCAGGATGATCAGGTCAGGCTTTTCCTTGTCGATCAAGGCCTTGAGCACCTTGGCCACGGCCAAAGGTTGCACGTCGGCGTCGGTTTCGACCAGGATGCCGCGATCAGCGCCAATGGCCATCGCGGTGCGCAGGGTTTCCTGAGCTTGGGTCACGCCAACGGACACGGCGATGATCTCGGTGACGATGCCCTTTTCCTTCAAGCGGGTGGCCTCTTCGACGGCGATTTCGTCGAAGGGGTTCATGCTCATCTTGACGTTGGCGAGGTCGACACCCGAGCCGTCAGACTTGACGCGGATCTTCACGTTGTAGTCAACAACACGTTTGACTGGAACCAGAACCTTCATGCGTTGTTCTCCTGCGCAATAGGTAAGTTGATCAAATTTAGCCGCGCCCAAAAAAGCACGATCGTTCGATTCTAACGCCAATGAACCGGCGACAACCAGCAATGTGGCCCGAAACGGGATGAAAATGTCAGCTTTTCTGACCCGAGCCCGTGCCCTTTCCACACTGTCACCACCATGACCCCGAAAAATGAGCCTTGAGACGCGTACCGACGGACGAGGCCTGACCTTGGGTTTGTTCGACTCTGGCCTGGGTGGCTTGTCGGTGTTGTCGGCCATCCGCGAGGCGCTGCCCATGGCGGACATGGTTTACGTGGCCGACTCGGCTCACGCGCCGTATGGCGAAAAAACCGACGCCTACATCGCCGACCGCTCCCGGCAGATCGCCCAGTTTTTGCTGACCCGTGGCGCCGACGTGCTGGTGGTGGCGTGCAACACCGCCACGGCTGCCGCCGTTCACGAGTTGCGCCAACAGTGGCCTGAAGTGCCGGTGGTGGGCATTGAGCCAGGCATCAAGCCGGCCTTGGCGGCCTCGGGCACGCAGTGCATCGGTGTGCTGGCCACCCCAGCGACCTTGCGCAGCCAAAAGCTGCAACGCCTGATCGAGACACATGGGCAAGGCGCGCAGATCGTGCTGCAAGCCTGCCCCGGTCTGGCCAAAGAGATTGAACTGGGCGCGCTCGACTCCCCTCGCCTGCGCGAATTGGTCGAAAGCTTTTCGGCGCCAGTACGGCAAGCCAAGGTCGACACCGTGGTGCTGGGCTGCACCCACTACCCCTTTGTGGCGCCGCTGTTTCAACAGGCACTGGGCGAGCACGTGCGCTTGATCGACACCGCGCACGCCGTGGCACGGCACACCGCGCGCTTGGGTCAGGCCTTGCACGCATCGGCAACGAGAGCGGCGCCCAAAGACACACGGGGCCTGACTGAACTGTGGTCCAGTGCAGACCCCGCGCTGCTGACGCAGGTGGCCCAGCGGTGGCTGGGCCTGAACACTCAGAGCAACAAGTTGTTGTTCTGAGGATCCACCAAGCCCTTGAGCGGATCGACCGCCAGCGAAGGGTCAAGGTGCGGCGCGGCCTCGGTGGGCACAGCGGCAGTGGTCACGTGGGTGCTGGTGTCAGCTGCATGTGCGCTGCCCGTGACCTTGTCCAACACCGAGGTGTCGGGCGCGGCGCTGAGCAGGTCGGCCGCGGTGACGCCGGCGAGCGCCGCAGTGGGGTCGGTCGTGGTGCTGGCACCGTGGTCACGTGTCAGCCAGACGTCGGCCATGGCCTTGGTCTGCCCATCCGAGGTGGTGTAGCTTGAGACCAAGCCCAGCAAGTTGCCGTTGTCCACCTGTGTACCGGCGTGGGCATGCAGGTCCATCGAGACGATGCCCAGCTCGGCCAGTTTGTGCAACTCGCCAGCATCGGTCACGCCGTTCTGGTTCTGGTCCACCCACACCTGCAGCTTGCTGAAGTCAGCGTCCTTGGCATTGAGCACGCCGTCGTGGTTGGCGTCGAGCAAGGCCAAGGCAGCGTAGCCGTTGCCAGCGCGATGGCCGTCCGGTGCCAGGGTGCCTGAACCGAACAGCTCGCGGCCGTCGTTGATGACGCCGTCGCCATTGCGGTCCAGCACGAGCAGGCCGTCGTGCGCCCCCACCCAGCCGCCCTTGATGGCGTGGCCTGTGCCGTTCAAGTCGAAGTTGACACCGCTGCTGGCCGACAGTGTGTGGATGCCATCCCCGTTGAGGTCCAGCATGATGGGTGTCACGCTATACAGCGCATCGACTTGCTCACCCGACATGGCCCCCAGTTGGTCCGACGTGAACGCGGCCACCTGCGTGGTCGACATCGCATGGATGTCGGCCGTTTGAAGCACGTGGATCTGATCGGTCGTCAAGGCCACGATTTGGTCGGTGGTCAGTGCGGCCGCGTGCGCCGTCGTGAAGGCCACCACCGACGCGGTGGTCAAGGCGGCGATCTGCGATGTCGTCAGGTGCGAGACCTCGTCAGTGCGCAGCGAGGCGAACTGAGCGGTGCTCAAGGCTTGCAGGTCGGTGGTCTCAATCGCCTGAACCTGGTCTGTGGTCAGCGCGGCCAGTTGCGCCGTTGTCATGGCATTGATGTGGTCCACCGACAAGGCTTCAATGGCGCTGGTGCTCAGGCCCTTGATCGCCGCAGTGCTCAGTGCTTGCAGGTCTTCGGTTTGCAGGGCTGCAATCTGGTCGGTGCTGAAGGCACTCAACTGCACGCTGCTGAAGGCGCGGAACTGCGCCGTGCCCAAGGCCGCGAAGTCACTGGTGTCAAAGGCGGAGACCTGATCGGTCGACAACACAGCCACCTGTGCGCTGGTCAGTGCAGCAGCTTGGTCGGTGTGCAAGGCGCCGATTTGGTCGGTGGTCAAGGCCATGACCTGCTGCGAAGACAGCGACCTGACCTGGGCTGTGCCCAAGGCGCCCAGCTCGTCAGTCGCAAAGGCGGCCACCTGTGCCGTACTCAAGGCCTGAACCTGCGCGGTGCTCAGTGCAGCGACCTGCACCGAAGTGAAGGCGTCAATCTGGTCGGTGCTCAAAGCTTTGACCTGGTCCACGGTCAAAGACTTGACCTGTGCGGTGGTCAGCGCGGCCAAGTCGTCGGTGGCAATGGCATGAACCTGCGAAGTGGTCAAGGCCGCCACTTGCGCTGTGCCCAGGCCAAGCACCTGGTCCGTGGTCAGGGCCACGATGCCATCGTTGCCCAAGCCGCGCAGTGCGGTCGTGGACACCGATGCGAGATCGGCCACTTCCAAGGCGGCGACCTGCTCGGTTGTCAATGCAGCCACCTGAGCGCTGGTCAGCGCCTTGGCTTGGTCGGTGCTCAGGGCCACGATGTCACCGGAGCCCAAGGCAGCGATTTGAGATGTGCCCAGGTAGGTGATCTGGCTGGTGCTGAGCGCCACGATCTGATCGCTGGTCAGCGCGTCGATTTGCGTGGTGTCCAGGGCTCGCAGCTGTGCGCTGCTCAAAGCCCGGATCTGCGCGCTGGTGAACGCAGCCACGTCATCGGCCTGCATGGCGGCGATTTGGTCGGATGCCAGTGCCGCCACTTGGGCAGTACCCAGCGCCGCAACCTGGTCTGAGCTCAAGGCCACCATGTCGTTGGTGCTCCATCCACGCAGCGAGGCCACGTTGATGGCGCCAATGTCGGCGGTCTCTATGGCGGCGACTTGCTCGGTGCTCAAGGCCGCCAGCTGTGCGCTGCTCAGCGCCTTCATCTGGTTGACGCCCATGGCTGCGATGTCTTCGGTCTCGATCGCAGCAACCTGGCTGGTGCTGAAGGCAGCCACCTGGTTGGTTCCCAGGTTGGCGGCCTCGGCGGTGCTGAAAGCGGCGACCTGCTGGGTGGTCAATGCCTTGATCTGGACGTCTGTCAGCGCCTTGAACTGGTCGGTGCTCAGGGCATTGATGTCCTCGGTGCTGATGGCGCTGATCTGGGTCGAGCTCAAGCCCACCAGCTGCGAGGTGCTCAGGGCCAAGATCTGATCCGTGGTCAAGGCGGCCATGCCTGCGGTGGTCAAGCCGCGCAAGGCCAGCGTGCCGATGGCACCGATGTCCGCAGTCTCAATGGCTGCGAGCTGATCGGTTGTCATGGCCGTGATCTGGCTGCTGATGAGCGACCGGATCTGCGTGCTGCTCATGGCCACGATGTCGTCGGTCGTGACCGACGCGATTTGGCTGGTGTTCAAGCTGGAGACTTGGGTCGTGCTGAGCGCTGCCACTTGCGTGGTATTCAAGGCTTGGAGTTGCTCGTTGCTCAGGGCACGGATCTGGTTGGTCGACAAGGCTTTGACCTGGTCAGCGGTCAAGGCATCGATGTCGCTGGTCTCAATCGCCAGGATCTGGCGGGTGCTCAAGGATGCCAGCTGCGCGGTACCCAAGGCTTGCAGCTGTTCGCTGCTGAGCGCCTGGACGGCTGCCGTGCTCAAGCCCACCAAAGCGGCGGTCGAGATGGCGGAGATGTCACTGGTCTCGATGACCGCCACCTGCTCGGTGAGCATGGCCGCCACTTGCACCGAGGTCAGTGCGCCAGTCTGGGTGCTGCCCATGGCCACGATGTCTGCCGTGACGATCGCGGCAATTTGCGAGGTGGTGAAGGCTGCGACTTGCACCGCTGTCAGGGCCGCCGCGTGCTCAGTGGTCAATGCGGCAATCTGGTCGGTGCCCAGCGCTTTGATCTGGGTGGACGACAGCGCCCTGATCTCGCCGGCGGTCATCGCGGTCAAATCAGCCACTTCAATCGCCTTGACCTGCGCGGTGGTCAATGCCGCGACCTGATCGGTGGTGAGCTGGTTGATCTGGTCGGTGGTCAGCGCGGCGATGCCTTGGGTGCTCATGCCGCGCAAGGCAGCAGTCGCGATCGACGAGACATCGCCCGTTGACAAGGCGGCGACCTGGTCCACGCCTAAAGCACCCACTTGCGTGCTGTTGAGGGACTTGATCTGGTCGGCGGTCAAGGCGGTCACATCGGCGGTTTCCATGGCCGAGATCTGGGTCGAGCTCAAGGAGGCCACTTGGGTGGTGCTCAAGGCAGCCACCTGCTCGGTGGTCAATGCCTGCACACCCGCTGTGCTCAAGCCGCGCAGGCCCAGTGGTGCCAGTGAGGAGATGTCTGCCGTTTCAATCGCAGCCACTTGCTCAGTGGTGAACGCCGCGATCTGGGTGCTGCCCAAGGCGCGCAACTGGGTGGCGCCCATGCCGGCAATGTCAGCGGTAGAGATGGCCGCGATTTGCGCCGTGCCCAAGGAGGCCACTTGTGCGGTGCTCAAGGCGGCGGCTTGGTCGGTGGTCAGCGCACCGATCTGGTCAGAGCCCATGGCCACCACTTGCTGGGTGCTCAAGGCCTTGATCTGGTTGGTGGTCAGGGCGGCGATGTCGGCGGTGGCAATGGCCGCCGTTTGCACGGTGGTCATGGCCGCGATTTGCGTGGTGCTCAAGGCGGCCACTTGGTCGGTCGACAGCGCTTCGATACCCAAGGTGGTCAAGCCGCGGACGGCCGCCACATTGAGCGAGCTGAGGTCGGCCGTCTGGAAGGCAGCGACCTGGTCGGTCGTCATGGCCGCAACCTGGGCACTGGTCAAGGCTTGTGCCTGGCCGGTGCTCAAGGCCACGATGCCTTCGCTGGAGATGGCGGCGACTTGCGCCGTGCTCAGGCCGGCGATCTGGTTCGTGCTCAGGGCAGCGACCTGGTCGGTGTGCAAGGCAGCCATCTGCGATGTGCCCAGCGCCTTGATCTGATCGGCGGCCAGCGCCTTGATCTGGTCGGTGCGCAAGGCGGCAACGTCTTCGGTGCTCATCACCACCAACTGGGTGGTCGACAAGGCGGCCACCTGGGTTGATGTCAAGGCGGCAGCCTGATCCGAGCTCAGCGCCTGGATGCCTGCCGTGGTGATGCTGCGCAAGGCGGCGGTGTTCATGGCCGCCAAGTCAAGGGTTTCCAGCGCGGAGACTTGGTTCGAGCCCAAGGCCGCAGCCTGTGCGCTGGTCAAGGCCGCGATCTGCGCGCTGCCCATGGCCGCCAAGTCATCGGTCTCAATGGATGCGACTTGGCTGGTGTTCAGCGACGCGATTTGCGTCGTGCTCAAAGCGGCCGCTTGCGTGGTGCTCAGACCAGCGATTTGGTCGGTGGTCAAGGCGCGCATTTGCAGCGAGCTCAATGCCCTGACCTGGGCGCTGCTCAGCGCCGACATGTCATCGGCGTCCATGGCCTTGACCTGCGAGGTGGTCAGCGAGGCGATTTGCGACGTTGTCAGCGCGGCGGTTTGATCCGAGCTGAGCGCCACGATGCCGGCCGTGCTCAAGCCTGCAATGGCCGTGGTGCTGATGGCAGCCAGATCGTCCGTGGCGATGGCTGCCACCTGCTCAGAGCTCAGCGCCCCGACTTGGGCGCTGCCCAGGGTCTTGGCCTGATCGACCGTCAGGGCAGCCATGTCCGAGGTGGCGATGGCGGCCACTTGCGCGGTGCTCAAGGCAACGATCTGCGATGTCGTCAGCGAAGCCACTTGGTCTGAGCCCAAGGCCTGCATGCCGGCCGTGGTCAGGCCCTTGATGGCCGCCACAGACAGGGTCGCGATGTCAGCCGACTCGATGGCGGCGACTTGTTCGGTGGTCAACAAAGCCACTTGGGCACTGACCAAGGCGCCCAGCTGGGTGCTGCCCATCGCGGCGATGTCGGCCGTTTCAAAAGCGGCGATCTGGCCACTGGCCAAAGAGGTGATCTGGTAGGCCGTCAGCGCATTGACCTGGTCGGTGGTCAGCGCCGCGATCTGTTCGTTGCTCAGGGCACGCAGCTCAGACGAGGTCAACGACTTGATCTGTGCGGCGCCCATGGCGCCAATGTCACTTGTCTCGATGGCATGGACCTGCGTGGTCGTCAGCGAACTCAGTTGGGTTGTGTTCAAAGCGGCCAGCTGGTCACTGGTCAAGGCGACCACGCCCGCAGTGGTCAAACCCCGCAAGGCGGCTGTGCTCAGCGATCCCATATCGCCCGTTTCAATGGCAGCGACCTGGTCGGTGGTCAAGGCGGCCAGCTGGCTGCTGGTCAAAGCCTTGATCTGGCTGGTGCTGAAGGCCTCAATGGCGTCGGTGCTCAGCGCCGCGATTTGTGTCGAGGTCAGGGCCGCCACCTGGGTGGTGGCCAGCGCCGTGAGCTGATCGGTGGTCAATGCTGCCAGTTGCTGGCTGCCCAGCGCCATGACCTGAGCACTGGCCAAGGCCTTGATCT
>JAVLFO010000318.1:0-1568 GCA_046052805.1 Aquabacterium sp.
CACTCGACTAGTCGTCGGCAGCGTCAGATGTGTATAAGAGACAGCTTCGAGGAACTTGACGGGACCGCGCTTGCCATCTTCTTCAGGCGTGATGCCATCGCGCTTGTTCTTCAGCATGGCCAAAGCGTGCAGCGGGATGTCAGGGCGGCTCCAGGCGTCAGGGGCGGGAGACAGGTCGTCGGTGTTGGTTTCGCCAGTGACCTTGAAGATGCTGACGGTGATGCTCGCAGGCACTTCGGGGCGCGAGGTGAACCATTCGGCATCGGCCCAGCTTTGCAGCACGCCCTTGGCGTTGGCATTGCCCTTGTCCGCCTTTTCCTTGACGTCATGGAAGGCGTCGAACATCAACAGGGTCTTTTTCAGACCCTCAGCGGCGATGCCACCCACCGTGGCGTCGTCCAACAGCTCCACCATCGGGTGGATGTTGTAGCCGCCGAGCATGGTGCCCAACAGCTCGGTGGCCTTTTCGCGGCTGATCAGCGCGCACTTTTCGGTGCCATGGGCCAAGGCAGCCAGATAGGAGGCCTTCACCTTGGCTGCGGCGTCCACACCAGCGGGCACGCGGTTGACGATCAGGTCAACCAGCGTGGCTTCTTCGCCAGCAGGAGGGTTCTTCAGCAGCTCAATGACTTCACCCGTTTGTTGGGCGGTCAGGGGCAGAGGGGGGATACCCAGCGCGGCGCGCTCGGCAACGTGTTGGCGGTAGGCTTGCAACATGGTGTTCACCTTGATGGGGCGGGGACAGAGAAGAATTCACCGCGGCGGGGCGGAAAGCACGGCCTTGGACGCTAAGTCTTATAGAAGACTTGGCTCAGCTCGCTATTCTCGCCCATGACCGCGGGTAATGCCACATGGACAACCGAAAAACTGCGATTTCCGTGCCCGATCGGCGCGGATCGGCATCAGATCACGGCCAGCATGCCGGCGCAAGGCCAGCCGCCGGCGCTCACTTGCTGGCGCTGGCGGCCGGGGCAGGCGCGTCAAACACCGAGGGGCGGGGGTTCTTGGCCAAGTCGGCTTCGGCGGCGCGTTGCACTTCGTGCACACAGGCGTCGACGATGCGGTGGCCAGCCTTGACGTCCATCACCATGGATTTGGTCAGGATCTGGATCAGCAGGGCAGCGCCCTTGACGTCTTCCAAGCGAATGGCGCCCGTGGAAGACAGCACCGGCTTCATCACCCAGGCTTGCTTGCCAAACTTGAGGTTGAAGTAGCCTTGGTTGGTGTCGTTGCGGTCGATCGAGATGAGCTTGTTGAACTCGCACTCGTAGCGACCAATCAGCACGCGCTCGGCGGCTTGCAGTTGCTCAGCAGTCGCTTCGGGCAGCTTGGCGAACTTCTCGCTCATGGCGCTTTTGGCCTTGGCTGGCTTGATGGCCGCGTGGGCCAGTTGGGGGCCAAAGGTGGCGGCCACCATGCCCAGCACCATGCCAGCAGAAAGGGCCAGGGTGCGGATGCGTTGGTAGCGTTGGACGTTGTGCTTCATGGCAGAGGGCTTCAAATCACGGACGGACGCCGATCTTGCCACCAAACAGCGAGCCCTTGCGCCGGGATCTGGCCGGTGATCA
>JAVLFO010000319.1:0-2366 GCA_046052805.1 Aquabacterium sp.
ATGGGCAGACCCAGCTGCAGGTGGCGGGCTGGCCGGTGTGGGTGGGGCGCAGCCCGGCGGCGGTGGGGCAAAGCGTGCGTTTGCGGGTGGCTGCACGCGATGTCAGCGTGGCTTTGAGCCAGGCTGTGGACAGCAGCATCTTGCACATCCTGCCTTGTACCGTGGCTGCCATGCGCGCCGACGGTAACGATGTGGTGATGCTGCATTTGCGCTTGCAGCCGGCCGATGGCGCGGGGGGCGGTGTTGGTGTGGGTGAAGGTGAAGGCCCCTTGCTGCTGGCGCGGGTAACCCGGCGCTCGGTGGACAAGCTGGCTTTGGCTGTGGGGATGCGCGTGCATGCGCAGCTCAAAGGCGTGGCTTTGATCGCGTGAGCCGAATGGCCATGTCATGGAGAACAAACCGTGCTATACTCTATTTCTCTGTCGCGGGGTGGAGCAGTCTGGTAGCTCGTTGGGCTCATAACCCAAAGGTCGTCGGTTCAAATCCGGCCCCCGCAACCACTTGATTTGGCGATGAAGTCGCTGGCCAGATCAAAGCAAGAAAAAAAAGCGCACATGAAAGCCACCCGCGAGGTGGCTTTTTTGCGTTTGCGTCTGCCGGTGTTGCTGTATCCAGCGGTGGTTTGCGTTGCGCCAAGCCCCCTGGCCGCTTGAGCGCCTATGCTGAGGGCTTGTCTGCCAACCACTCAGGTGCGATGCCATGCCGCCAGCCCCGCCCCATCGTTTGACCAACCGCACCTTTGCGCAATTGCAGGTGGGCATGAGCTTGGCTGTTGAGCATGTGCTCACGCGCGACGAGGTCGAGCTGCTGGGGCTGTTGTCTGGCGATGCAGCTGGGGTACCAGACGCCCAAGCCACGCCATCGGCACGGTGTGAGGCAGTCAGCGCAGAGGCCTTGGTCCATGGCGTGCTCAAACGCAGGCTGCCAGGCCCTGGGACGGTGATCCTGTCTCACCATGTGCGCTTTCAGGGGGGCGCGTCGGTGGGGGATGCTTTGCGGGCCAGTGTGACGCTGACACATCTACAGGCACCCGATGTCGCGACCTTCGCCTGCGAGGTGCACGCGGGTGATGCGCTCTTGCTCACCGGCGAGGTGGTGGTGCGGGCGCCCATGCAGTCCCTCAGCGTGGATCCTGTCGAGCAACGCAGCCTGATCCTGCATGGCAACGGTGTGTTTGCCCGCCAGTTGCGTGCCTGTGAGGCGCTGCCGGCGGTCAGCTGCGCGGTGGTTCACCCTTGTGATGCCGATTCGCTGGGCGGTGCGCTGGAAGCGGCGCGGCGCGGTCTGATTGTGCCGGTGCTGGTGGGGCCGCAAGCCAAAATTCGCGCGGTGGCCGAGGCGCAAGGCTGGGACTTGTCGCCCTACCGTTTGGTGGACACCGAGCACAGCCATGATGCTGCCGATGTGGCCGTGGCCATGGCCCGATCTGGCGAGGTGCAGTCGCTCATGAAGGGCAGCTGGCACACCGACGAGCTGATGGCTGCGGTGGTGAACGCGCAAACGGGGCTGCGCACAGCGCGCCGCATCAGCCATGTCTTCGTGATGGACGTGCCGGCTTACCCGCGCATGCTGTTGGTGACCGATGCGGCCATCCACATTGCGCCCACGATCCGCGAGAAAGTCGACATCGTGCAAAACGCGATCGATCTGGCGCAGGTCTTGGGCGTGGCCCAGCCGCGTGTGGCGATCCTGGCGGCCGTCGAGACGGTGCAGCCCGACATGCCGGCCACCATCGATGCGGCCATGCTGTGCAAGATGGCCGACCGAGGTCAGATCACCGGGGCGCTGGTCGATGGGCCTTTGGCCTTTGACAACGCGATCAATGTGGCTGCGGCGCGAACCAAGCACATTGCCTCATCCGTGGCAGGCATGGCCGATGTGCTGGTGGTGCCCAACCTGGAGGCCGGCAACATGGTCGCCAAGCAGTTGCAGTACTTTGCGGGCGCTGACAGCGCGGGCATCGTGTTGGGCGCACGCGTGCCCATCGTGTTGACCAGCCGGGCCGATGCCGTGCGCAGCAGGCTGGCGTCATGCGCCGTGCTCAAGTTGCTGGCGCATGCCCATGCCCAGCCAAGCCGCACGAGCGCCGCATGAGCGAAGCCATCGCGGTCATCAATGCGGGCTCGTCGAGCCTGAAGTTTTCACTGTTCACGACCGCCGACTTGGGCCTGCTGCTGCACGGTCAGGTGGAGGGGCTCGGCACGCGCCCTCATCTCACGGCTCAAACGGCCGAGGGGCACGAGGTGCTGTCGCAGGCGTGGGACTTGGCTCAGGTGCCCGACCACGAGACCGCCCTGGCGCGTGTGCTCGACGCCTTGCCGCCATACCTGGCGGGGCGCCAGCTCAAGGCCGTAGGGCACCGCATC
>JAVLFO010000320.1:0-2272 GCA_046052805.1 Aquabacterium sp.
CTCCGTCGGTCTCTCCTCCGCCGCTCTCCGCGTGTGAGCCGCGGCATCGCGCGCGCGTCCCTGCGTCCGCGCCGCGGCCGTGCGAAGACGTCGCGCGCGGGCGAGCGCTCGCGCCGACCCCACCGCGCGTCTCCGGGAACGCGAAGAGCGCTCGTCGGTCGCGCTTCTCCCTCGAACGCCGGGGAGCCATGTCGCTCTCCGCAGTCGCTCACGAGGAAGAGCGCTCGTCCGCGACGACCGATCTCTCCTCTCCCCACGCGGTCGCGTTCCAGGGATGGTTCGACGCGGTGGGGGGAGACAGCGAGCGCGACACGTTCGAGCGCGCGGTCGCGGTCGCCGTCCTCGCTCCGCGATCCGGGGCGCGCGTCCCGGAGGAGATCTGGGCGCGTGCGCTGGGGCATGAGCCCGGCTTGGAGGAGTTCCGGGCGAGGGTGAGAGGCCCCGCCGCTGAGGCGCTCGTCTTCACCGAGGACGGGATTCGTGTCGCGAACCGCGGAGGAGTCCGCGCGTGGCTCGCGCGCGATCACGCGCTCGCGGTGCGCGTCACGGGAGAGCACCACCGCGCGCTCTCGGTCGCGTGCGAGCGCGCGTACGCCGAGATCTCGCCCGAGGCGATGTGGGCGAATCCCAAGGACGCGACGCCCGAGGCGAGGATCGCCGCGCTCACGCCCGCCCAGCGCTACGCGATCGCCCACGGCGCGCACCACGCCGTCGAGGCGGGGGGACCTCGCCACCGCTCGAGCGTGGTTCCTCGACTTCGACCGCGTCTACTGGCAAGTCGCCGTGGGCGTGGCGGAGCTCGGACGCGGGGGCGTGGCGCGCGTCGCGGGGGATGCGCGGCTCTTGGGCGCCGATCTCGACCTCGTCGCGAACGCCCTCGAGCTGAGCGCGGAGGCCGTGACCCACGATCCTCGCGAGCTCGCGGGGCAGATCATGGGACGATGTCCGCCGCCCTCGCCGGGCGTGACGGACGATCGTCGCGCCTCGCTCCGCACCGACGCGGATGCGTGGGCCCGACGCGCCGTGCGCGAGCAAGGCCTCCGCGTCCTCGTGCCGAGCGCGCGTCGATCGGGACTCGCCGAGGCGGGGAAGGGCGCGCGAGGACGTCCGTTGGGTCATACCAATACCGTCGTCGCTGTGGCCCTGTCCTCCGACGGCAAGCGGGCGGTGACGGGATCTGCGGACAGAACGGCACGAGTGTGGAACCTGGACACGGGCGAGTGTGCGATGGAGCTGCGAGGGCACACCAATCGCGTGAGGGCGGTGGCCATCTCCTCCGACGGCAAGCTCGTGGCGACGGTGTCGTCCGACTCGACAGCGCGGGCGTGGGACGCGGACACGGGCGAGTGCGTGAGGGTGCTGCGGGGGCTCCCCTCGAGCTCGTCGAACGTCGAGTGCGCGGTGGCCTTCTCCGCTGATGGCAAGACAGTCTTGATTGGATCGACGGACAACGCGGTGCGATCCTGGAGCGTGGAGATGGGAGAGTGCGTGATCTCGAGCGTGGAGGTGGGGGGCGTGCGCACCATGTCCGCGGCCGTCTCCCAGGACGCCAAGACGGTGGTGACGGGATCGATAGACAAGAAGGTGCGCGTGTGGAACGCGGAGACGGGGGAGCTGGCGAGAGTGTTGGAGGAGCACGCTGGGCCAGTGGACGTGGTGGGCGTCTCCGCGGACGGAAGGCGCGTGGCGTCGCGCTCATGGGACGGGACGCTGTGCGTGT
Organism: Aquabacterium sp.; assembly: GCA_046052805.1. Classification (GTDB taxonomy): domain Bacteria; phylum Pseudomonadota; class Gammaproteobacteria; order Burkholderiales; family Burkholderiaceae_C; genus Aquabacterium. The sequence continues at coordinate 1,721 of JAVLFO010000320.1, forward strand.
GGAACGCGGAAACCGGGGCGCAGATTGGGGTGCTGAAGGGAGTGGGCACTAGGGCGTTGGCCGTCTCCCTCGACGGCAAGACCGTGGTGACGGGCGCGGGGGACGGCAAGGTGCAGGTGTGGAACGCGACCACGGGCGAGTGCGTGAAGATGCTGGAGGGCCACACGCTGGGCGTGATCGCGGTGGCCATGTCCCTCGACTGCGAGACGGTGGTGACGGGGTCGGCGGACGCGACGGCGCGGGTGTGGAACGTGGCCACGGGCGAGTGCGCGAGGATGCTCCAAGGACAAGGACACGCCTCCTCCATCTCCGCGCTGGCCGTGTCCGGCGACGGCATTACAGCACTGACGGGATCCGGGGACAAGACGGCGCGGGTGTGGAACTTGGACTCGGGCGAGTGCGCCAGGGTGCTGGAGGGACGCTCGTACGGCGTCAAGGTGGCCATCTCCTTCGACGGCAAGACGGCGGTGACCGGGTCGGCGACCGCCGCGGTGCGGGTGTGGAACTTGCAGACGGGCGTGTGCTCGAGGGAGTTCGTACACCGAGGCCTCA
>JAVLFO010000321.1:0-6292 GCA_046052805.1 Aquabacterium sp.
GTGGGCACGCCAATCAGGCTCACGCCTGCCACACGGCTGGTGCTCATGCTGCGCTCAATGCCTCCAGTGCACTCAACTTGCAGGCCATGGCAGCGGGCTCGGTGCGGGCATCGGGCTTGACCATGGCGTACAGGTTCTTGGGGTTGTCCAACTCCGGAATCAGCGACAAGGTCTGGGTCATGCCCAGCGCTTTCGCACAGTCTCGCATGAAGCGCAGCGCAGAAAAGTCCTCCAGGGCAAACCCTACGGAGTCGAACACGGTGATCTGCTCGGCGCTGGTGCGGCCGGCCGCCTCGCCCTTGAACACGCGCCACAGCTCGGTCACAGCAAAGTCGGCGGGCATTTGCTGCAGGTCGCCCTCCACGCGCGTTTGGGGCTCGTACTCGACGAACACAGGGCCTGCGCGCAGGACGTCGGCGGCCATTTCGGTTTTGCCGGGGCAGTCGCCACCCACGCCATTGACGTGCATGCCGGGCGAGAGCATGTCGGCGGTCAAGATGGTGGCGTTGGCCTTGTCGGCCGTGACGGTGGTGACGATGTCGGCACCTTGCACAGCCTCACGGGTGCTGCGGCACACGGTGGTGCGCAGGCCGGTGCCGGCCAGGTTGGCTACCAGCTTGGCGGTGGCTTGGGGGTCGAGGTCAAACAAACGGACTTCTTCGATGCCCAGCAGGTGGTGGAAGGCCAGCGCCTGGAAGTCGCTCTGTGCGCCGTTGCCGATCAGCGCCATCACGCGGCTGTGCGGGCGGGCCAGGTGCTTGGCCGCCAGCGCCGACATCGCGGCGGTGCGCAGGGCGGTGGTCAAGGTGAGCTCGCTTACCAGTTCGGGCACGCCGGTGTCCACATCGGCCAGCACGCCGAAGGCCATCACGGTGGGCAGGCCTTGGCGGGTGTTCTTGGGGTGGCCGTTGACGTACTTGAAGGTGTAGGTCTTGTCATCGGCAATGGGCATGAGCTCGATCACGCCGTCTTTGGAGTGGTTGGCCACGCGGGCCGACTTGTCGAAATCGGCCCAACGCTTGAAGTCTTCTTCGATGTAGCGGGCCATACCGGTCAGGCTCTGCGCCATGCCTTGGCGCTGGACGATCTCGGCTGCGTCTTGGGCGCTGAGGTAATGGGTGGTGATCTGGTGGCGGCTCATGGGGATGTTCTCCTTGGATGTGAAGGAGTGTTGCAAAACCACCTGTCAAAGAAAACGCTCAAGATTGATCAGTTTTGTACATGAAATTGCCAAAACGTCAGGCCCATGTGACATATTGACCAGCATGGACAGCACAGATCAACAACTGCTTTCGCTTTTGCGGCAGGATGCCCGCCTGAGCGTGGCGGCCTTGGCGCTCAAATTGGGCGTCTCTCGGGGCACCGTGACCAACCGCATCCGCAAGCTCGAAGACACGGGCGTGGTGGTGGGTTACACCGTGCGCCTGCGCCCCGATTCGCAGCCCAACGAGATCAAAGCCTGGATGAGCATTGCAGTGGAAGGCAACGAAGCGCGCACGGTGATCGCCAGCCTGTTGGGCGAGCCCGGTGTGGCCTCCTTGTCAGACACCAACGGGCGCTGGGACCTGCTGGCCGAATTGCGGGCAGAGAACCTGGCCGGGCTGTCGAAGGTTCTGGAGCGCGTGCGGCTGATCCGCGGCATCAGCAACACCGAAACCAGCATCCACCTTGAAACCTACCGACTGGCTTGAGGCAGGTCGGGCACACACCTGAACCAGCATGAGCGAGCACCCTCACGAACTTGACCGCATCGACCTGCGCATCCTGGATGCCTTGCAGCGCGATGGTCGTCAGCCCAACCTCAAGCTGGCCGAAACGGTGGCGCTCTCGCCCACGGCGGTCTTGGCGCGGGTGCAACGCCTCACACGCGAGGGCTACATCCTGGGCTACGAGGCGCGGCTCAACCCCTTGAAGCTGGGCAACGCCATGATGGTGTTTGTGGAGGTGCTGCTCGACCGCACCACGCCCAACGTCTTTGAGCAGTTCAATGCCGCCGTGCAGGTGCGCGACGAAATCATGGAGTGCCACATGGTGGCCGGCGGTTTTGATTACTTGCTCAAAACGCGCATGGCCGACATGGCCGCGTACCGCGAGTTCGCCGGCACGGTGCTTTGGCAACTGCCGGGTGTGCGCGAAACCCGCACCTATGCCGTGATGGAGGAGGTGAAAAACTCAACCCACCTCAAGCTGTCTTGATCAGCAGGCCCTCGGGCGGTGTGGTGGGCGTGGCGGCCAACTCGAACTGATCGAGCACGGCCGCGACCAAGGCCTCCACATCGGTGGTCAGGCGATCGAGTTGTCTGTCCAAGCTGAGGTGCGCCAGACCGTGTGCGACCGTCCATGCCCGCAAGGCGGCCAGCATGGCGGCGGGGTGATCAGGCTGCAGGCCGGCCACGTGGGCTGCGCTGGCTTTCATGGCTTCGAAAGCCAGGGTGGCTGCCGTGCTCAGGTCAGCGTTTTGGGCTTGCTCTGGTGGGCAGGCGAACATCAACCTGAACAACAAAGGGTGCTGGCGCGCAAAGCGCACGTAGGCCAGCCCTGTGGCCCGAAAACCCATGAATGCATCTGTCTGACTGGACAAGGCCATCGCCGATGACTTGGCCAGGCGCCTGAAGCCCTCGGCGGCGGCGGCCTGCAGCAAGTCTTCCTTGCCCGCGAAGTGGCGGTAGGCAGCGTTGGCCGACACGCCCACTTGCCGCGCCATGTCGCGCAGGCTGATGCTGGACAAGCTGGCATCGGGCACATCCAGCGCGCTCAAGCAGGCTTGCAGCAGCGCTTCACGCAGGTTGCCGTGGTGGTAGGCCGCGCTGCTGGCGCTGTCGTCCGTGCCGGTGTTTTTTTGACGTGCCATGGCCCGATTATGACGCCTGCAAATTCAATGTTGACAATGTGAACATGATGTTGTTCAATGGCGCAGCTGTCCGTTGCAAAACCTCTCTGCCATCACAAGGAGACCTGTCCATGAGCACACCCCGTCTGGCTGAAAAAGCCGTGTCCTGGTTCAGTCAAACCATGCGTGAGCGCGTGCCGCACTCGCCAGACAACGCCTTCCTGGAGGGGCCCTTCGCGCCCGTGCCTACCGAGCAAACCTTGACAGATCTGGCCGTTGAAGGGCGCCTGCCCGCGCAGCTCAATGGCACCTACATGCGCATTGGCCCCAACCCGCTTCAGGTCGACAACCCAGCCACCTACCACTGGTTCACAGGCGATGGCATGGTGCACGGCGTGCGTTTGCAAGACGGACAAGCGCAGTGGTACCGCAACCGCTGGATCGCATCTGACGATGTGCAGGCGCAGCGTGGCGGTCCGCGCACGCCGGGGCCGCGTCGGGGTGTTTCCACCACCGTCAACACCAATGTGTATGGCCATGCGGGCGGCATTTGGGCCACCACCGAGGCAGGCGTGTTCCCGGTTGAGCTCAACGAAGACCTCAGCACGCGCCGCTACGCCTACTTCAACGCGCAAGCCTCGCTGCCGTACACGGCCCACCCCCATGTGGACCCGGCCACGGGCAGCTTGCACGCCATCTGCTATGACGCCACCAACCCGCGGGCGCTGCAGTACGTGGTGATCGACGACAAGGGCGCACTGGCGCACCAAGCCAGCATCCCCGTCAGCGGGGGGCCCATGGTGCACGACTGCGCGATCACAGCCACCCGCGTGGCCATCTTGGACTTGCCCGTGACGTTTTCGCCCAAGGCCTTGCTGACCGGCGCGCGCTTTCCGTACAAGTGGAACCCGTCCCATGGTGCCCGCGTGGGCTTGATCCCCAAAGGCGGCTTGCCGCATGAGGTGCAGTGGTGGCACACCGAGCCCTGCGCGGTTTTCCACACCTGCAATGCGTTTGACCAGGCCGACGGCAGCGCGGTCATGGACGTGGTGGTGCACGAACGCATGTTCGATGAGTCCAAGATCGGCCCTGAAATCGCCGACATCAAAGTCACCTTTGAACGGTGGACCCTGCCCCCTGGGCAAGCGCGTGTGCAGCGCCAAGTGTGGTCACAGCAGTCTCAGGAATTCCCGCGTTTTGACGAGCGTTTGGCGGGCCGCCCCTACCGCTACGCCTACACCGTGGGCTTTGCCAACGACCTGAGCAAGGCCATGCCTTTGATCCGCCACGACCTGCAAACCGGCGAGGTGCGCCAACGCGACTTCGGGCCCCGCACCATGCCCGGCGAGTTCGTGTTTGTGCCCAACACCGAGGTGGGCCAAACCGAGTTGGGTGGCTGGCTCATGGGCCTGGTCTACGACGATCTCTCGCAAACCAGCAGCCTCTACTTGATCGATGCCAATGACTTCAATGGCACCCCCACAGCCGTGGTGCACTTGGGCACCCGCGTGCCAGCGGGCTTCCATGGCAACTGGGTACCGTCAGTCAATGCATTGAAGTGAGGCTCAATCGGGTTGAAAGTGGCGCTGGCGACGGCGTTGGGCCATCTCGCGGCCCATGCCGTGCAGGTCCCACGCGCTGATGCGTTCGCGTGCTTGCGGGTAAATGAGCGACTCTTCCAAGGCCATGTGGTCTTGGTAGAGCCCGATGAACACGGGCACCGCCAGCGCCAGTTGCTCGGTGTTGAACCAGTTGTAGCCGCCGGCGATGGCCTCGAACTGTGGCGCCAGCTCTTGCCAGTCTTGCTCAATCCAGCCGTGGTCTTGCTGCAGGCGCAGCGTGTGGTCCATCAAGGCCGCATCCCCACTGTGGATCAGGGCCGGGAAGACGTGCTTTTCTTCGTCCAGGTGGTGCTGCTTGGCCGGGCCCATGAAGAAGGTGAAGACCTCGCGGGCCAGTTGCTGGACATGGGCGTCAAGGCCCTGGTCTTGCAAGCGCTCAACCATGTACGACATTTTGTGCAGCGTCTCCACCATCTGGCGGTGACATTCGTCGAGCACGTCAAAGGGCTGCACCACACGCGCACGGGAGGCTGGCTGGCGTGCAGTGTCGGCAGGGGTGGCGGTGTGCAGCGCGGCGGGCATGGCGGGCTCCTCAAAGCTTGAGTGGTTGACGGGGCATCACGTGTGTGTCTCCCCCATTGTCCCGAGCCCGGTGCCCGCCGGTTTGCGCCAAGTCAAACCTGACAAGAAGGCTTACAAGAAGCGCTCCAGCAGCTTGCGTGAGCCCTTGTCCAGCGCATGCATGTCTTGCACCACGAAGCTCACGCCATGCCCGCCCGTGATCAGCAGGCGGCCTTGTCCCAGGCGACGGATGTCGTCTTCGCTTTTGAGCACGAACTCGGTGGAGCCACGGTCGGTCTCGACCGTCCAGTTGCTGGGCGTTGAGAAGGTGGACACGGCCGTCAAGCGCGCGATCACCGGGGCGAAGTCGCGGCTGGCCAGCTCTTCAACGAGCAAGTCATGCATGGCCGTCGGCAAGGCGCTAAGGCGGTCGACCCAAGCCAGCTCCTGTCCGTCTGGGCTGACGACGGACAGCCCCTCGTCGGGCGCCTCAATGGGGAAGGCGCGCACGGGCACCACGCCCACGTGCGCCTCGCCTTGCGCCGAGGTGTACACCAAGCGCCCAAAGGCGTTGCGCGAGAGGGTGAAGTCAGGAGTTGTCATGGGCATCTTGCTCCGCTTTGCGGGCTTGGGCTTCGTACAGGCGCCAGTAAGCGCCTTGCTGGGCCATCAATTCATCGTGCGGGCCCACCTCAACCACTTGGCCACGGTCCATCACCACCAGGCGATCGGCCTTGCGCAGGGTGGACAAGCGGTGCGCAATGGCGATGGTGGTGCGGCCCTTGACCAGGTTGTCGAGCGCCTTCTGGATCTCTTTTTCGGTTTCGGTGTCGACCGACGAGGTGGCCTCGTCCAAGATCAAAATGCGTGGGTCGATCAAGAGGGCGCGGGCGATGCTGATGCGCTGGCGCTCGCCCCCAGACAGGCCTTGGCCGCGCTCACCCACCAGCGAGTCGTAGCCTTGCGGCAGGCGCAAGATGAACTCATGGGCATGGGCTGCGCGCGCGGCGGCCACGATCTCGGCGCGGGTGGCGCCCGGTTTGCCGTAAGCGATGTTCTCGGCGATGGTGCCAAAGAACAAGAAGGGCTCTTGCAGGACCAGACCGATGTGCTTGCGGAAGTCGGCCACGCCAATGCGACGGATGTCGACGCCATCGACCTTGATGGCGCCATCGGTCACGTCATAAAAGCGGCAGATCAGGTTGACCAGGGTGGACTTGCCCGAGCCGCTGTGGCCCACCAGACCGATCATTTCGCCCGGCTTGATCTCGAGGTTCAAGCCCCGGATCACCGAGCGGCTGCCGTAGCGAAAGCCGATGCTCTCCATCGTCAAGCCACC
>JAVLFO010000322.1:0-6899 GCA_046052805.1 Aquabacterium sp.
TATTCGTCGGCAGCGTCAGATGTGTATAAGAGACAGTCCTTGCACTGGTCCTTGGTGTAGTACTCGTCGCGGTAGATGAACATGATCACGTCGGCGTCCTGCTCAATGGCGCCCGATTCGCGCAAGTCAGACATCATTGGGCGCTTGTCGGGGCGGGTTTCGACCGAGCGGTTCAACTGCGACAGCGCAATCACCGGGCATTGCAGCTCTTTGGCCAAGGCCTTCAGGCCCCGCGAGATTTCGCCGATCACGGTGGCGCGGTTTTCTTCGTTGCCACCCGAGCCGCTCATCAGTTGCAGGTAGTCGATGATGATCAGGCCGAGCGTGCCGCCAAACTGACGTGCCAAACGGCGTGCGCGCGAGCGCAGCTCGTTGGGGCTCAAACCAGGGGTTTCGTCGATGAAAACGTTGGCTGTGCGGAGCTTCTCAACGGTTTCGCTCAGGCGCCCCCATTCGTCGTCGCTCAGCCGCCCGGTGCGCAGGTTCTGCTGGTTGATGCGGCCAATCGAGCCGACCATCCGCAGTGCCAACTGAGAGGCGCCCATTTCCATCGAGAACACGGCCACCGGCAGGCCTTCGTTGACGGCGACGTTCTCGCCGATGTTCAACGCAAACGCCGTTTTGCCCATTGACGGGCGGGCCGCCAAGATGATCAAGTCGCCCTTTTGCAGGCCGGCGGTCATCTTGTCCATGTCAAAAAAGCCGGTGCGCACGCCCGTCACGTCTTCGGCGCCGTTGTCAGCCAGTTCGGTGACGCGGTCCAGCAAGTCAACCACCAGGCCGTCCATCGAGTGGAAGCCTTGCTTGTTGCGGTTGCCTTCCTCGCCGATCTTCATGATCTTGGCTTCGGCCTGGTCCAGGATCTCAGAGACGTTGCGCCCCTCTGGCGAAAACGCGCTGGTGGCGATATCGTCGGCCGCCGTGACCAGCTTGCGCAGCACCGCGCGCTCACGCACGATTTCGGCATAGCGGCGCATGTTCGCCGCACTCGGCACCGACTGCGCCAAGGCGTTCAGGTAGGACAGGCCGCCCACGGTGGTGCCCTTGCCTTGCATCTGAAGCTGCTCGAACACCGTGATCACGTCGGCCGGCTTGGAATTGTTCACCAGCTGGCTGATGGCGCTGAAGATCAACTGGTGCTCGTGGCGGTAAAAATCGCTCTCGTGCAGCAAGTCAGACGCTCGGTCCCAAGCGCTGTTGTCCAGCAGCAGGCCGCCCAGCACGCTTTGCTCAGCCTCGATCGAGTGCGGCGGGACCCGTAGCCGAGAGACCTCATCGGAGCTCAAAGAGCCGCTGGAAGCGCCAGCGGGCAAGGGGGAAGGGAGAACGGCGGCCATGGCTCAATGATAAGAGTCCACGGACAGCTGGCCTGTGGACAAGTCTGTGGATTGCCTTGGGAAATCCTGGGGGCTGCGCGGGATAAGTCCTGAGCGCAGAAAAAAAGCCGGCACAGGGCCGGCTTTCATGCGGGGCCCGGTTGCCCAGGCCTCGTTCAGTGTGCGTTGATCAGGCGGTTTCGCCGACCACAGCCACGGTGATGTCCACCACCACGTCGGTGTGCAGGGACACCGACACAGCGTGTTCGCCAACGGTCTTCAAGGGACCGATGGGCAAACGCACTTGGTGCTTGGCCACTTCAAAACCGGCAGCCTTGAGGCCTTCCGCGATGTCGTAGTTGGTCACGGAGCCGAACAGGCGGCCGTCCACGCCAGCCTTTTGGCTCACGGAGATGGTCTTGCCGTTGAGCTTTTCGCCCACGGCTTGTGCGGCAGCCAGCTTTTCAGCAGAAGCCTTTTCGAGCTCGGCGCGGCGAGCTTCGAATTCAGCGACAGCCTTTTCGGTGGCGCGACGTGCTTGGCCAGTGGGGATCAGGAAGTTACGTGCGTAACCGTCCTTCACGCGGACCACATCACCCAGGGTGCCCAGGTTGGCGACTTTTTCGAGGAGGATGATTTGCATGGTGATTCCTTAGACCTTGTGCTGATCGCTGTAAGGCAGCAGGGCCAGGAAGCGTGCACGCTTGATGGCGGTGGTCAGCTGACGTTGGTAGATCGCGCGGGTGCCGGTCAGGCGTGCGGGGATGATCTTGCCGTTTTCAGCGATGAAATCGCGCAGCGTGTCAACGTCCTTGTAGTCGATTTGTTCGACGTTGGCGACGGTGAAGCGGCAGAAGCGCTTGCGGCGGAACAGCAGGGATTGCGTGTTGCGCTTACCCTTGCGGTCTTTGGAGAACTTGCCGTTCTTGGAACGTGGAGCAGCCATGATGACCTCTCAATATCCGAATGGATGTGTTAAATGTCGTTGAGTTCGGTGATGTGCAGTAGCACGCCGCGTCCGCTGCGGGGGGCACCCAGAAAACCGGCAATCCCCAAGGGGACGCCTGTTGGCTGACGGCTCAATTGCATCGCAATGGGGCCGATCGCCACAGCCTTGATGTCCAGCTTGACCTTGCGGGGAAGCTGGGCCTCAGTCACCTCAGATTCGTGTTGAAGCACGAGATCGAGGGCGGGCAGGCCGGCGGGTGTGTACCTTAAAGCTTTGCGTTCAATGATCTGGGCTGACAACAGCACGCGGTTCATGAACGTCGGACGCGTTGCCTGGATGCCTAAGGCATCAATCAGGCAGCGACTTGCTCTTGCTGGACCTTGCGGGCCTCTTCACGCTCAACTTGCTTCATCATGACCGAAGGAGAGGTTTCAGCCTTGTCCTTGAGCACGGTGAGGTGACGCAACACAGCGTCGTTGAACTTGAAGCCGGTTTCGATTTCAGCCAAGGTTTCCTTGGTGATTTCGACGTTCAGGCACAGGTAGTGTGCCTTGGCCAGCTTGTTGATTTGGTACGCCAGTTGACGGCGGCCCCAGTCTTCCAGACGGTGCACTTGGCCACCGTTGGCGGCGATCACGCCCTTGTAGCGCTCCAGCATGGCTGGAACTTGTTCGCTTTGATCCGGGTGGATCAGCACGATGATTTCATAGTGACGCATGGTTTCTCCTTGTGGATTCCTCGTCGGCGCAAACTTGTGCCGATGAGATGGAAGCCGTCGCGAAGCGTCAAACCCGCAAACGGCAAGGGTTGCTCATCACTGAGCAACATTCGGGAAAGCCTGCGAGTATAGCAGTGAAAACGCCACCTGTGGGTGGCGTTGTTTCGGGTGAGCCGGTGACCCAGGGGCCGCCGGCTGCGTGTCTGCCGATCAGCGTGCGGCCAGACGCTGCCAGGTCTCGACCACCGTGTCCGGGTTGAGCGAGATCGACACGATGCCTTCGTCGGCCAGCCATTCGGCGAAATCGGGGTGGTCGCTGGGGCCTTGTCCGCAAATGCCGATGTACTTGCCGTGGGCGCGGCAGGCGGCGATGGCACGCGAAATCAAGGCCTTGACGGCTGGATCACGCTCGTCGAAGTCGTGGGCCAGCAGTTCCAGGCCAGAGTCGCGGTCCAGGCCCAGTGTGAGCTGAGTCAGGTCGTTGGAGCCGATCGACATGCCGTCAAAGAACTCCAGGAACTGCTCGGCCAAGATGGCGTTGGAGGGCACTTCGCACATCATGATGACGCGCAGGCCGTCGGTGCCACCCTTGGCGGCGCGCACCAAACCGTGGTCGGCCAGCATGTTGGTGACGCGCTCGCCTTGCTTGAGCGTGCGCACGAAGGGCACCATGATTTCGATGTTGGTCAGGCCCATGTCATTGCGCACGCGCTTGAGCGCTTCGCATTCCATGGCGAAAGCCTCACCGAACTCGGCGCTGATGTAGCGCGAAGCGCCACGGAAGCCCAGCATCGGGTTTTCTTCTTCGGGCTCGTAGCGCGAGCCGCCGATCAGCTTCTTGTACTCGTTGGACTTGAAGTCCGACAAGCGAACGATGACGGGCTTGGGCCAGAAGGCGGCGGCAATGGTGGCGATGCCTTCGGCCAGCTTGTCGACGTAGAAGGCGCGGGGCGAGGCATGACCACGGGCCACCGACTCGACGGCCTTTTTCAGGTCGTTGTCGATGTTGGGGTAGTCAAGGATGGCCTTGGGGTGCACGCCAATGTTGTTGTTGATGATGAACTCAAGGCGAGCCAAGCCCACGCCGTTGTTGGGCATTTGCGCAAAGTCAAAAGCCAACTGGGGGTTGCCCACGTTCATCATGATCTTCAGGCCGATGTGGGGCATTTCGCCACGCGTCACTTCGGTGATTTCGGTCTCGAGCAGGCCTTCGTAGATGTGGCCGGTGTCGCCCTCAGAGCAGGCGACGGTGACCAGTGTGCCGTCGGTCAGGCGCTCAGTGGCATTGCCGCAGCCCACAACCGCTGGGATGCCCAGTTCACGCGCGATGATGGCCGCGTGGCAGGTGCGGCCACCGCGGTTCGTGACGATGGCGCTGGCGCGTTTCATCACGGGCTCCCAGTTGGGGTCGGTCATGTCGGTGACCAGCACGTCGCCCGGCTTGACCGTGTCCATTTCAGCGATGGAATGCACGATGCGCACGGGCCCGGTGCCGATTTTTTGGCCAATGGCGCGACCCTCGGCCAGGATGGTGCCAGTGCTCTTGAGCTTGTAGCGCTGCTCAGCCTTGCCTTGCTGCTGGCTCTTGACCGTTTCAGGGCGGGCTTGAAGGATGTAGAGGTGACCGTCGGTGCCGTCCTTGCCCCACTCGATGTCCATGGGGCGACCGTAGTGCTCTTCGATGATGAGGGCGTAGCGGGCCAACTCGGTCACGTCTTCGTTGCTCAGCGAGTAACGGTTGCGGGCTTCGACGGTGGTGTCCACAGTCTTGACCAACTTGCCTGAGGCCGCTTTTTCTTCGGGCGTGGCGAACTCCATTTTCAGGAGCTTGGAGCCCAGGTTGCGGCGGATCACGGCCTGCTTGCCGGCCTTGAGGGCGGGCTTGTGCACGTAGAACTCGTCTGGGTTGACGGCGCCTTGCACCACGGTTTCACCCAGGCCATAGCTGGAGGTGATGAAGACCACGTCCTGGAAGCCCGATTCGGTGTCGATGGTGAACATGACGCCGGCGGCGCCCAAGTCAGAGCGCACCATGCGTTGAACGCCGGCCGACAGGGCCACCACGTCGTGGGCGAAGCCCTTGTGCACGCGATAAGAAATGGCGCGGTCGTTGTACAGCGAGGCGAACACTTCCTTCATTTTGTGCAGGACGTCTTCGATGCCGACCACGTTGAGGAAGGTTTCTTGCTGGCCCGCGAACGAGGCGTCTGGCAGGTCTTCGGCCGTGGCCGACGAGCGCACCGCGAACGAGGCTTGCAGGTTGTTACCTGCCAAGGTCTTGAAGGCGCCACGGATGGCTGCTTCAAGGTCGGCAGGGAAGGGTTGAGCCTCAACCCAGCCACGAATCTCAGCACCCGCAACGGCCAGGGCGCGTACGTCTTCGGTGTCGAGCGTGGCCAGGCGCTGGCTGATGCGTTCGGACAGGCCACCGTGCTTGAGGAACTCTCGGAAGGCGTGTGCCGTGGTGGCAAAACCTGTGGGGACGCGCACGCCGTTGGGCAACTGCGAGATCATCTCGCCGAGGCTGGCGTTCTTGCCGCCGACGACTTCGACGTCGGACATGCGCAGTTGCTCGAAGGGGACAACCAGGGAGGTCGGCTCGAAACGGTTGGTCATGAAAGCTCCAGGATGGTGAAAAATTGGGTGCTGTCCAGGGCTGCGTGACGGCTTGTTGTGGCTTTTTTGTACCGAAAGGGCGCGCCGTTTCTGGCGCACACCATGGCGCTGGACGTGGCTTGAGCAGATTGTAGGGTCAGGCCTATGATGCTCGCCGGAGTCTTTTCATTCGTCGGCCCTTACTTTGGGTGTTTGCGTGCATTGCACACGGCGCCCCGTCCCTTATGTCAGATCGCAGTGTTTTTTTCGTGTCAGATGGCACAGGCATCACCGCCGAAACCATGGGCAATTCCATCTTGGCGCAGTTCGCGATCAAGCCGCGACACGTTCGTCGCCCGTTCATCGACACGGTCGACAAAGCCCACCAAGTGGTGCGTGAAATCAACGCGGCAGGCCAGCGCGAGGGCAAAACACCCATCGTGTTCACGACACTGGCCAATGACGACGTGTTGGACATCTTGCGCGGCTGTCAGGCGCGGGTGTTTGATGTGATCAAGACCTTCGTTGAGCCCCTCGAAGAGGAGTTCAACATGAAGTCGAACCACCGCGTGGGCCGCTTCAGCGACGCCAGCCAGGACCGCGAGTACAACGACCGCATCGATGCCATCAACTTTGCGCTTGAGCACGACGACGGTCAGTCGTCGCGTAACCTTGAAACAGCGGACGTGGTGCTGGTGGGCGTGAGCCGTTGTGGCAAGACGCCAACGTCGCTTTACCTCGCCATGCAGCACGGCATCAAAGCGGCCAACGTGCCCCTGATCCCTGAAGACTTTGACCGGGGCTTTTTGCCCACGATGCTCAAGCCGTACAAGAAAAAATGCTTTGGTTTGACGATCGATCCGGAGCGTTTGAGCCAAATCCGCAACGAGCGCCGCCCAGGCAGCAAGTACGCCGCTTTGCAAAATTGCCGCATCGAGGTCAATGAGGCCGAGTCGATGATGAGACGTGAGGGCATTGCCTGGCTGTCATCGACCCACAAGTCAATTGAAGAGATTGCGACCACCATCCTTCGTGATCTCCGGCCTGACCGCTTGATTTATTGAGTCATTGCCTGGTTGCGGGGCATTGGGCGCTGGCAGATGCGACATGAACTCGCGCAGGCAATCGGACAGGCATTTCGCCGACAAGAACATATCGGTGTGATGCTCCCGGGCCTGCTCCTGGGTCAAAGTGGCCAAGCGGCCCAATTCAATGGCGTGCAGGTTCAACGCTGTGCCTTTGATGTTGTGCGACAGCTTGAAAAGCGCTTGAACGTCGTGTGCTCGGCGTGCTTGTTCTAGCTGGGCCCACAGGCCAGGCA
>JAVLFO010000323.1:0-11163 GCA_046052805.1 Aquabacterium sp.
AGACAGGGCCTGGGCTTTGGCGCTGGCGCTCAAGCAGCGCGCCAGGCCCTTGCCTGCAGCGATGCTGCTGATCTCTCCGGTGGTGGACGGGACGTTACATGCGGCGCGAGACGTGGCCAAGCGCGTGAGCGACCCCATGCTGACCCTGGGCTGGCTAGAGCAGGGCGTAGGTTGGCATGGCCTTGCGAAAGAGGCGCCCAGCGTGAACGACCTGGCTGGCTTGCCACCCATGTTGATCCAAGCCGGCGACGAAGAGTGTCTGCTGCCCGACTCAGAGCTGTTGGCCCAGCGCGCGCTGTCCGCTGGCGTGCCGTGTACGCTGCAAGTGCACGCACAGCGCTGGCACGTCTTCCACTTGCAGGCAGCCTACCTGGCCTCGGGGCGTGCCGCCTTGCAAGCCATGGTGGCCTTTGCCTGGGCACACACGCAGCCTGACGTGCGGCCACAAGAGGCTTCCAGCTCATTGACCCGGCCCATGCTCACCCGAGGCTGACCAAGTGACCAAATGGGTGTACACGCCGCCAGCATCTGCCTGGTGGCCCGTGCCCTCAAGCGATTGCCATTGCCCGGCTGGCCAAGGGGTGGCGCCCGCGCGCGTCGCCTTGTCGATCTCGTCCGTGTCCCAATCTGCGCAAACCACAAAGACGTCGCGTTGCCCGCCCGTCTTGAGGGTCACGGTGATGTGGCCCCAGTGGCGCGGCAGGCAGGGCGCGATGCAAACGCTGTGGCCGCGCACCTGCAGGCCCACGATGGACTCGACCGCAGCACGGTGCATCCAAGAGGCCGATCCGGTGTACCAACTCCAGCCACCACGGCCCGCATACGGCGGCTGCGAGCAGATGTCGCCGGCCATCACATAGGGCTCAAGCCCGTAAACGCGGCCTTGCTCGGTGGAGGCGCTGCGGTGCCCTGGGCTCAAGCGCGTGAAGCTCAGGTAGGCGCCATCGGCGTCGCCCATGCGCGCCTGCGCCATCAACATCCACACCGCGGCGTGGTTGTACTGGCCGCCGTTTTCGCGCACACCGGGCGGGTAGGCCTGGATGTAGCCTGCGCTGGGCGTTTGGTGCGTCAAGGGCGGATCGATCAGGTGCAGCAGGCCGGCGTCTGGGTCGATCAGGTGGTGTTGCACCGAAGCCATGGCGCGCGTTTGCTGGTCATGGGTGCCAATGCCCGAGAGCACGCTCCAGGCTTGTGAGATCAGGTCGATGCGGCATTCGGTGTTGTGCTGCGAGCCCAAGGGGCTGCCGTCGTCAAAGAAGGCGCGCACAAACCATTCGCCGTCCCAGGCGTGGGCTTGCATGGCCGCGCGCAAGGCCTGTGCGGCCAACTGCCATCGTTCGACGCGTTCATGGTCGGCGCGCGCCAAGGCCACAGGCGCCATGTCTTGCAGCAGTTGGTAGAGCATGCAGGCCAGCCAGACCGATTCGCCTCGCCCGTGCTGCCCGACTTGGTTCATGCCGTCGTTCCAGTCGCCCGTGCCCATGAGGGGCAGGCCATGTTGACCCACAGGCAAGCTGTGCTCGATGGCCAGGGCGCAGTGCTCGTACAGGCTGGCGTGCTGCTCAGACGGCGAAGGTGTGTTGTAGATGTCTTCGGCGCCAGGGGGCACAGGTGGGCCGTCGATGAAGGGAACTTGGGCGTCCCAGATGGCCGCATCTTGTGTGGTCGACGCGTACAGCGCACTGGCCCACGCCAGCCACAAGAGGTCGTCGCTGCAATGCGTGCGCACGCCGGCACCCTTTGGCCAGTGCCACCAGTGCTGCACATCGCCCTGCGGGAACTGACGCGAGGCCGAGAGCAGCAGCTGTTCGCGCAACAGGTGGGGCGCGGTGGTGCACAAGGCCATGGCGTCTTGCAGCTGGTCGCGAAAGCCAAACGCGCCACCGGCTTGGTAAAAGCCCGATTTGGCCCACATGCGGCAGGCCACGCTTTGGTAGAGCAGCCAGTGGTTCACCAAGGCATTGAACAAAGGGTCAGGGGTGTGCACGTGCACGGCACCCAACAGCGATTGCCAATGCGCGAGCGATGCCTGTTGACGGCCCAGCGCGCTTTGGCGCGTGCAGCGTTGGGCCAAGCTCAAGGCCTGGCTTGCCGTGGGCGCGTGCCCGATCACAAACACGCAGGCGCGTGATTGCATCGCTGGCAGGTTCAGCGTGATGGCCGCTGCAGCGCACGGGTCTTGTCCGGCGCCACTGCCGTGGCTGCCAAAGTGGTCTGGCAAAACACGCTGGCCCGCGTCGTCCCAAAAGGCACGGCGGTCACAGCCCCAGTCGGCCAGGCTGGCATCGGGCGAGCCTTCGCGGTGCAGCGTCATGAAGGCGGTGTGACCACCAAAACCTGCATGGCCGTCTTGTTGCGTGGCGGTCAGCACGTCCACTTGCATGGGCTGGGCCTCGGTGGCGTGCATGCTGTGCAAGGCGGTGTAAACGCTTTGCCGGTCGCTGCGCTGGGCGCCCATCATCCACTCGATGAGGCCCATGGCCCGCACCACGGTGGTCTGAACGCCATGGTTGTGCACCTCCAGCCGAACCCGTTTGACCGCGTCTTGTGGGTCCACAGACCACGTCGCACTGATGCTGAGGTCTGCGTGGCGGTGGGTGATCGTGGTGCTGCCCTGTGTGTGCACCACGCTGTAGTCGGCGTTGGCGCGTCCAGGGCCTGCCCCCACGCTCCAGACTTCACGGGTGTGCAGGTTTTGCAAAAAGAAGGCTTCGCCGCTGAGGTCGGTCACGGGGTCGTTGGACCAGGCCGTGACTTGGTGCAACTTGCTGTTGCCCGCCCAGGTGTAGCCACCACCGGCTTCACTGACATGGGCGCCGAAGTCGGGGTTGGCCAACACATTGATCCAGGGGCGCGGCGGCTCGTACTGGGCATTGACCTTGAAGTGGAAGCTGCCGTCGCCCGGATGAAAGTGTCCGCGTGTGGCGCGGGGGGCGCCCAGAGCGGGCGGTGTGGGCTCGGGGCTGCCGCGACTTTGATGGCGGCGCTCCGCCTGCGCGTGCTCATGCCAATCGACCAGGTCTTGCACATGGTGCGACAGCGAGCGGCCGTCTGCATGCAGCTGCACGCGGGTCAGGGTGTTGAGTGTGATGCGCTCGGTGGGGCTGAGCTCGTCGGTGCGCAGCAGGTGCAAGCCCGCGTGTGGGCTGCTGCCGGGCGCGTTGGCGTCGCCCAGGTAGCGCTCGCTCAAGGTGTTGAGGGCCGACCGCAAGGGCATGAGGTAAGACGAGGCTTCGCCGTTGAGCACGACGAGGTCACACATCACGCCACCCCAGGACCACAGCTTGAGCGCCTGAACCAGCGAACTCACCATGCGCAGGCCTTGCACATCGTTGATGTCGACGACCAGCAAGGGGCGGTCGCCCGAGATGCCAAAGCGCCACAGCGATTGCCGGTTGCACAGGCCAGGGTCGACCAAGGGGCCGGGCCGCGTCAGCAGCAGGCACAAGGTGGTGGTCAACAAACGGATGGCCACGCGGTCGTCTGAGGGCAAACGCATTTCGCGCAGTCGGATGCCGCTGAGGGTGGCCGACATCAGCGAAGAGCGCTCGATCAAGGTCGGCTGCTGGTAGCGATCGACCAGGTTGGCCAGCGTGACACGCTCGGGTGCGGCGGCCGTGCCCAGCGTGAACTGCACCTTGCCATGCGCGGGCACGTGCACCTGCATCGACATGGCCGCCATGGGGTCCAGGCCGGTGACGCATTCGCCCGAGGGCCACAGGGTGGCATCCATGCGGGCCAAGGGGTGGCTGGCGTCGCGGTGGCGTCCCATCCACAAAGCGCGGTCGGTTTGCACGCGCACCAGCGTGATGTTGGGGTCGGCGTGCGCCATGAAGTGCACGGCGTGCAGCCCTTGCTCGGTGTCCAAGCGGGGGCGCTTCGAGAAGTAAAGGGCGTGGTCGGCGGCATCCCAATGCGCCTGCACAAACAGCTTGCCAAAGGCGGGGTGGGTTTCATCGGCGCGGGCCTCAGACAGGCAGACCTCCCAGGCCGATGTCAGCTCCAGGCTGATGGCTTGCGATGAGGTGTTCCACAGCGAGACCTGGCGCAACTCGATGTCGTCCTCTGGGCTGACCCAGACCGTGCAGCGCGTGCGCAAGTCAGGCCATTGCGCATCGAGGTGCGCGCGGTCGCTCATGAAGCTGGCTTGGTATTGGGCGTGCGGGTCGGGGGCTGGGTGCTGCGTCAGCGACACCGGTGCGTCTTGCGGGTGCCGGCGCAGGTACAGGAAGCAGCCGTGGGCATCGCGCAGGGCGTCATCGCGCCAGCGTGAGATGTCGATGCCCTGGAAGCGGCTCCAGCCGGCGCCATTGGGGCGCAAGGCCACGCTGTAACGCCCGTTGGACAAGAGCTGCGTGGGCGGCAGGGCTGACTCGCCCGGGGTGAACTCGCGGGTCACGGCCGTGAAGCGCTCGCGCCGCTCGTTGCTGGGCAAGCTGGCGGGCGGGTCGACCAGCACGGGCAGGGCGCGCGGCAAGCGCTCTTGCAGCAGCGAAGCCACACTAGCCAGCTGGGCATTGGCCATGCCCCAGCGACGCGGTGCCCCCTGACACAGCAGCTGGGCCAGGGCCACGATGGTCATGCCCTGGTGGTGGGCCATGTAGGTGGCCACGGGTGTGGCGGTGTCGCCCGCAGCTTGGCGATCGGGCGTGAAGTCCAGCGCATCGATGAAGCCCATGACGCCACGTGCATGCATGTGCTCCAGACGTCGCAGGTTGGCGCAAGCCAGTGCCGGCGCCAGCATGGCGGCCAAGGTGCTGGCGTAAGGTGCCACCACCAGCTCATGGGGCGGTGTGCGTCGCAAGGCCAAACGTGGCACACCTTGCGGCGCGTATTGGTAGGCCAGGGTGTGGTCGCTGGCCGCATAGGCCGACTCAGACATGCCCCAGGGCACGCCTTGGTGCTTGGCATAGGCCATTTGCGCGTGGATGGCCGACAGGCCCGCGCTGCCCAACACGCTGTCGGGCAACTCGTCCAGAATCAGGGCGGGCATGAGGTACTCGAACATCGACCCCGACCACGAGCGCAGCCCCGCATCGGTGCCGATGGCATAGAACGGACGCCCCAATGCGGCCCAATGGCTCACCGGAATGTCGCCCTTGGCAATGGCCCACAGGCTGGCCAGCCGCGCCTCAGAGGCCAGCAGGTCGTAGTAGCCCTTGTCCAGCTCTTGCGAGGCCACGCGATAGCCAATGTGCATGAGGCGGCGGCGTGGGTGGAACAAAAAGCCAAACTCGGCCTCTTGCGCAAAGGCTTCGCAGATGGCGGCCACTTGGTGCAATCGCCGCACCTTGTCTTCGCCGCTTTCGCCGTCGTTCAGCAAGGCCGCATCGTTGGACCAGGCCGTGCACGCGCTGGCCACGGCGAGCAGGTGTCCGCACAGGTTGCCGCTGTCGACCGTCGAGACATAGGCGGGCGGCAGGGGCTCCAGCGTCCGTGTGTCGTACCAGTTCAGGAAGTGACCACGGTGGCGCTCCAGGTGGCCCAAGGTGGCCAGCGTGGCCTCGCAGCGGCTCAGGCATTCGGTCAAGGTGATCCAGCCAAACTCGTGGGCGCAGGTGCTGGACAAGAGATACAGCCCGATGTTGGTGGGCGAGGTGCGCTCGGCCACCATGGTGTAGGGCAGCATTTGCACGTTGTCGGGCGGCAGGTGGTGCGTTTCGGGGCCCACATGCTGCTCGAACAGGCGCCAAGTGTCTCGGGCGATGGCCGTCAGGTACTGGCGGTCAATGGCGCTCAAGGCTTGCGTGTCTGGCCGTGCCAGCCTGCGGCTGCCCAAGCGCATCCACCACGGCGCGCCTGCCCACACCAAGCACAGTGCGCTGCTCAAGGTCACAGAGGGTGTTTGCAGCCACAGCAGGCTCGCGCCGGCCAGCAGGGCACTTGCAGACAGCACCGCCTCGCGTCGCATGCTGCCACGGGCCTGGGGCAAAGCCGCTGAAGGCGTCCACTGCAACAGCAAGCGGTGGCTCCACACCATGCGGTACAGCGCCCGTGCGATGGCATCCAGCAACAGGACCGCCTTGAACCACAGCAATGCCACGCGCCAGGCCGTTTGGGCCAGGGCTTTGGCCATGTCGCTCAGGGCCGCGCGCACAAAGTGCGGCCAGGCCAGGTCATCCCGGTGAGGCACCAAGCCAGCGATGGCGCCCATCAAGGGGCCCGCGCCAAAGGCCGCAGCCACCACGGCCAGGGCCGACCACGCCAGGTTCGCATCCACCAGCAAGGCGCTGAGCAAGAGCAGGGCTGAGATGGGCTCCAGCAGCGAGCGGCGCAGGTTGTCGAGCACCCGCCAGCGGTGGATCGCACTGAGGTGGAAGCGACGCCATTGCATGAGCACGGGCAGCAGTTGCCAGTCGCCACGGGTCCAGCGGTGCAGTCGGGCGGCCGACACGTCGGCGCGTTGCGGCTCGTCTTCGATGAGCACGATGTCGCTGACGCTGCCACAACGGGCCAGGCAGCCCTCGATCAGGTCATGGCTGAGCACCAAGCCTTCGGGCAAGGTCTGGTTCAGCACAGCGTCGACCGCCGCCACATTGAGCAGTCCTTTGCCACTGAAGGTGCCTTCGCCGAACAGGTCTTGGTAGACATCTGAGCTGACCGCGCTGTAGGGGTCGGTGCCGCCACGTTCGGCAAACAGCCAATGAAAGGGCGTGTGCTGCTGAGGTGGCGTCAGCGGCGTGATGATGCGGGGCTGCAAGATGCCATGCCCACTGACCACGCGCCGTTTGAGCAAGTCCACGTTGGGGATGTTCAAAGGGTGAGCGGCCACGCCAATCAGGGCCCGCAAGGCGCCCGGCGGCAGCACGGTGTCGCTGTCCAGCGTCAAAACGTGTGGGGTGCCTGGGTGCAGCTCAGACAGCCTGCCCAGATCCAAAAAGGGTGACAGCCCCGGGCCAGCCAGGTGAGACAGCAGCTCAAGCAGCTTGCCGCGCTTGCGCTCCCAGCCGATCCAGCGCCCTTCGGTGACCGAGCTTCGTCGCTGACGGTGCAGCAACAAGAAACGGTTCAGCGCGGGCGCGGCATCGTGGTCAACATGGCGCGCTTGCAAGGCGTTCATGCGCTCAATGGCATGGGCCATCAAGGGTGCATCGGCAGCCGTGTGTGCGGCGTCGGCATCGATGAAATCGGTCAGCAAGGCGAACTGCGCATGGGTCTCGCGGTTGGCCAGGTGGTGGCGCTCCAGCTGCTGCACCAAGGCTTCGGTGGTGGCCATGTCGCTCAGCAGGGCAGGTATGACGACCAGCACGCGGTGCTCGGCCGGGATGCCCTCTGCAAAGGCCAGTCGCGGCAACCTGCGCGGTTGAATGGACTCACTGATGACGCGGTTCAGCAGGGCCACCACGGCTTCGCTCGCGGGCCACAGCGCGAGCAAGCCCAGCAGCCAGGGCGACCCAGGCCAGTGCGCTCGCCATGTGGTGGGCGCGGCGTGCAGCAGCCAGGCGGTGCACAGGGCCGCGCCGATCGCGATGGCACCCAAATAGGCCATCAACAGGGTCGACGCGCGCGATGGCAGCCAGGCCGGACGACCTCGCCCCGACAGGCCCAAAGCGATACACAGGGCTTGGCGCCCCGGGCCTTTGAGCCAGTGGCTGGGGGCCGATGTGGGCCAGTCGGGTGGCGTGGTCATCAATTGGATCAGGGCCGTGGCCACGGCACGTTCGGTTTGCCCGCTGGACAGCGCCAGTTGCTCGATGGCGTGCAAGGTGCTGTCTTGGGTGTCATCGCGCTCAGCTTGAAATACGCTCGATGCTTGCATTTGCTGCATCAGCAAGCTGGTGTGCATGACGATGTCGCGCCAATCGGCATCACCGATCGAACGCAGGGCGGTGATGGCGTTGCACACGCTGAGGTTGTCGGCCGCGTCGTCCGCCTGTTGCGCCACCTCGGCCGTGGTGTGATCGGGCATGGCGCCGGTCAAGGCCAACGTGATGGCCTGTGCGCTGACCGCACGCCCCGATGCACCTCGCTCAAATGGCACCCAGGTGTCTGACTGAACGCGCTGAAGCACCTGCAAGGCAAATGGTCGGACCACGCCACGCGCAGCCATATGATCCAAGAGCTCGGGCAAAGGCACGCAGGCGCGGTCTTGCGCTTGATCGCACCACAGGTTGGCGATGTCGCGTGCCGCCTTGGCCACAGCCACGCGCTCAGACAGCCGGCGCAGGTTCTCGATCAAAACCACGCGCAAGGTGGTGGGCAGCGCCCACAGCTCGCCCAGGTTGAGCTCGCGTGATTGCTGATAGGCCTTCAAGAAGGCCGTCAGCAGGTCAGGGTCAAACGCGCTGTCGGTGTGCGCCACGAAGGCCCAAGCGATCCCGTAGATGCGCGGCAGGCCTTCCAGGTGCGCCTGTGCGAGCACGGGCAGGTCCCTGAAATAGCGCAAGGGCAGACCGTCATGGATCTCTTTGATCTGCGCTTGAACCACATGGAAGTTGTCCAGCAGCCATTCACCGGCCGGGCTGATGTGCCGCCCAGCGATCTCTTGCAGGCCGATGTAGGCGTGGGCCTGGCGCAGCACCCGGATGTTGTCGGCGATGCGCGGGAAAAAGGGCGCCCCGCGCTTGGCTTTGACGCACACCGCATGCGCCTGCCCCAGGCTGACCCCGTGTTGTTGGAAGCGCAGCGCACCGAAGATTTCTGCGCGAATGGGTGCCTCGATCAAGCCCCGCTCGGGGCGAAGCATGTCGATGACCAGCGGGTTGGCCTGCGGCAGGCATTTTTGCAGCGCGTTGGGCCTCACGGCGATCCGAACTGGATCGACAACAAGGCCATGCACATCAGCGCAACCAGCAACAGCAAGGAGATCGTTCGTGGTGAAGCAAAGGCCATGACACGCTGCGCCAACGCGTGCATGCGGTGAACAGGGCCAGTGGCAAATTGGCATTGCCTGAGGTGCGCCAGCAGTGCCATCGAGGGCTCTTGCGACGCTTGGGTTGTGTGCGCCTCTTGGTTCAGGGGGTCAAAGTCGATGTGGGGCAATGGCATGGCGGGCTCCTCAGGTGTTGAACAACATGCAGTGGCGGCGCTGGCTCAAGCGCTCTTCCAGGCCTCCCGGTTGGACAAGACGGTGTGCGCCTTGGCGATGTCGTCGGCATTGGCCTGCACCATCAACACGTACTTGTCGGCCTTGAGGGCGGTCTCATAGCGAATCACTTCCTCTTTGCTGGCACCCAATTGCGTCAATGCCGCGCCCAGGGCCGACATGCCCCCGACCACAACGGCGCCTTCGAGTGCGCCGATCAACGCAGCCACCACGGGCCCCGCCATGCCGACCAAGCCCAGGCCGGGCACGAAGAACACCGCCGGGGCCAGCAGCAGCCCCCAGATGCCGCCCCAGAAGGCGCCCGTGACGCCCCAGGACTTGATCTTGTCGCCCGCCGTGTAGAAGCCGACGGGGTGTTCCTCGCTGTGATACCCCTTGCCGATGAGGGACAGTTGCGTCACATCGAAGCCTGAGCGGTGCAAAGCTTGGATGGCGTCTTGCGCCTCGATGTGCGTGTTGAAGACGTGAAAGCTCGATTCGGTGTTGGCCATGACAGATCCTCGGGTTGCGGGAATGGGAGCCCTCAGGGTGGCGCAAAGGGTGCTGTTGGGTCTGTGCGCCAGCGCTCAATCGCGGTGATGGCTGTGGTGGCGGTGATCGGTGCCCATCACCTCGTCCCACAAGGAGCTCAGCACGCCGTAGTGGCCCTGTGGGCGCTTGGGGTCGTGGTGCAGGGCGTGCCTGAGCTGCCGTTGTTTGAGCCACGCGTTGTTGCCATGCCAATGGTGGATGGCGTGGTGCGTGATGGCATAAGCCAGGTAGCCCGTCAGCAGACCAAAGGTCAACGACAAAGCCAGCCAGCGGTCGCCCAGCAAGGCGCTGGGCGTGAACACCAGCAGCGCGATCAGGCCGGCGCTGAGCAGGGTGGGGGTGCAGATCAAGGCGCGCGGCCTGCGATGGTGTTCGGCATGCCATGTGCTGAAGGGTTTCAGGCCGTGCAGAACGAAGCGGTGCAGCCCGTACTCCACAGCGGGCCAGCAGATCAGGCCCATGATGGCTGTCAGCCACAAGGTGTCGCTTCGATCGGGTGGGCTCGCAAGCACCAAGTAGCTCGCCATCAGCAAGCTGGCCAAGGCGTACAGCGCGAAGTCGGTGCGGTAAGCCCAAGGGCTGTGCTCAAGCTGCGGTGCAATCATCAAGGGCTCCTGTTGGTATCGGTCCAACTTAGGTGTCACCCGCGTGGCGGTCTGTTCGCCAGCGAACCATGGCCTGGTCAGCATCTTCTGACCGGCCTTGTCTGTGCGCCGTCCCACACACGAAGGCTTTGACGCACCCCTGTCTCGGCCCCCCCATACTCGGAAGGATGAGTCTTGGCTTGGCAAGCCAATGGGCGGCGCACTCACGCTGCCAGTGTTTGGGAGCCCACATGAACCATGACAACACCCCTTGGCAGAACGGCCTGCTGGCCTCTTTGCCCACCCACGACCGACAGCGCTGGGAGGCCATGCTCGAACCCACAGACTTGCCGCTGGGCAAGGTCTTGTACGAGTCGGGGTGCAAGTTGGGGCACGTGTACTTCCCCATCTCCGCCATCGTCAGCCTGTTGTATGTGATGGAAGACGGTGCATCGGCCGAGATCGCCGTGGTCGGCAAAGAAGGGTTGGTGGGGGTGTCCTTGTTCATGGGTGGCGAGACCACGCCCAGCCGTGCTGTGGTGCAAAGCGCAGGGCAGGGCTACCGGCTCAAAGCCAGCTTGTTGATGGACGAGTTCAATCACTCCGCGCCCGTTTTGCATTTGCTGCTGCGCTACACACAGGCCTTGATCACGCAGATGGCGCAAACGGCGGTTTGCAACCGCCACCACTCGCTGGACCAGCAGCTGTGTCGCTGGCTCTTGCTGAGCCACGACCGGCTCGCAGGCAACGAGCTGCTGATGACCCAAGAGCTGATCGCCAACATGCTGGGTGTGCGCCGCGAAGGCGTGACCGAGGCGGCTGGCAGCCTTCAGCGCGATGGGTTGATCAGATACCAGCGCGGTCGCATCACCATCATCGACAGGCCAGGGCTGGAGCTGCGCACCTGTGAGTGCTACGCCGTGGTCAAGAAGGAATACGACCGCTTGCTGCCTGACACGATCGCATCTTGATTGGTGCGCTGGCAGACAGACCAGCGCTGGC
>JAVLFO010000324.1:0-2691 GCA_046052805.1 Aquabacterium sp.
ACCGTGGGCAAGAAGGTCGAGCCTTACGCCATCGTGGCCGGCCAAGGGGGCAAGACCGTGGGCCACCGCGCACGCGGCCTGAACTACAAGGTGGGGGCCAAAGGCCTGTTCACCTTGTTGCACTGAGGTCGGCGCCGATGTTGGGCGCGGCGGGGCTCCTCACCCTGGTCACCTTGTTGGGCCTGGTGGCCGGCTTGGGCCGCGAATGGCTGCTGGTTGCCTCTTGGGGCGCCGGCGCTCGCACCGACGGTTTCCTGATCGCGCTGTTCATCCCGGAGGCCGTGCGCACCATCTTGGCTGGTGGCGTCCTGTCGTCGGCCGCCATGGCCCTGTGGCAGCAACGCGCCGAGCCTGAACGGCGCGCCTGGCTGGGGCAGCTCACGCTGGGTTTGGGCGGACTGGGGCTGGCCTTGGCCTTGTTGTTTTCTGTGGGCACCACTGCGTGGGTCCACATCCTGGGCCCGGGCATGGCCGAATCCAGCCGAGCCAGCACCGAACAGGCTCTGCGGGTCTTGGCCTGGGCGCTGCCACCGATGCTTTTGCAAGCCTTGTGGAGCGTGCCGCTGCAGGCGCAGGGCCGCTTTTTGTTGTCGGGACTGGGCTCACTCGTCTACAACCTGCCCGCCGTGGCCTGCTTGGCCCTGCAGCGCCAAGACGCCACCGAGGCCCAGCTCGCCACCGCCTTTGTGGTCGGCGCTTGGATGACGGCCTTGCTGATGTGGCCCGCTGCTCGAGCCCAAGGCCTGGCCTGGTCCACCTTGACCTGGCACGGCCCAGCAATGCGCGAGTTGGGCTCGCGTGCCGCGCCGCTGCTGGGCAGCGCCCTGATTGGCCAAGGCATGACCTTGCTCGAGCGCATGGTCGGCTCCTACATGGGCGAGGGCGTGATCACCGTGCTCAACCTCGCGCGCAAGCTCGTCAACCTACCGCTCGTGGCCCTCATGTCGGTCAACCAAGTCGTGCTCGGCCTGATGACCAAAGGGCAGCACGCCGACCGCATCCCGCTGCTGCGACAAGGCCTGGCCGTCAACACCTTGGTCACCACGCCCGCCGCCCTGGGGCTGCTGCTGTCGGCGCAGGCCATCGTGGCCTTGCTGTTTCCGAAGGTGCAGGGCACCGCCATCATCGGGCCCTTGCTGGGCTGGTATGCCGTGGCCTTGATCATTGCCGGCTGGAACACCCTGCTGGCCCGCTACAACCATGCTTCGGGTGACACACGCTTGCCCTTTGTCTGCGAAACCGCTGGCAACGTCTGCCAAGCGCTGGCTTTGCCCTTGCTGGCCTGGCTCTATGGGGTTCAGGGCATGGCCGTGGCCGTCGTCCTGGGGGTGCTCGTCAACGGCGTTTTGCTGCTGCACTTCAACGCCTTGTGGCGCCGCATCCAACTGCCCACTTTGCTCATGGCCGGCGCCGTGCCCCTGTTGGTGGGGGCTGTCCTTTTGCCCTGGTGGCCGCAGCCGCCGATGCTTCGCTTGTTGGCTTCGACCCTGGCTGGCGCTGTGTGTCTCGTGGGGCTCGCGGTCAGCCTCAAACCTTGGAAGACTGCGTCCGCATGAACCGCCGCAACAATTTCGATCTGCTGCGCCTGCTGGCAGCGTCTGGGGTCATGGCCCTGCACGTGGTCGATCTCTCGGGCGAGGTCGCTTTGAGCTGGCTGGCCTGGGCGGACACCAAGATCGCCCTGTGCACCTTCTTTGTCATCAGCGGCTACCTCGTCTACATGAGCTGCGAGCAAACCACCACCTTGCGCCAATATGCCGTCAAGCGTTTGCGCCGCATCGTGCCTGCCTATGCTGCGGTGGTCATCTTGTGCGCCTTGCTGGGCGTGTTCATCAGCACCTTGCCGGCGTCCGACTACTTTGGGCGTGCGTGGTGGCAATACCTCGCGGCCAACCTGAGCTTCCTCAATTTCCTGCAACCCAGCTTGCCCGGCGTGTTCGCCGGCAATCCCTACCCCGGCGCGCCCGTCAACGGCGCCCTGTGGACGATCAAGGTCGAATTGATGTTCTACGCCGTGGTGCCCGCCATCGTCTGGGCCATTCGCCGCTGGGGACACCACCGCGTGTTGGGGCTGGGCTTTGCCCTGTCGTGCCTGTGGTGGGGCGGCTTCATGCACATGGCCTACGCCACGGGCAAGGGCGCCTTTGCCGAATTGGCCAAACAAATGCCTGGCCAGCTGATGTATTTTTTGCCTGGCGCCTGGGCCTATTGCGAATGCGAACGCCTGGCCCGTTGGGGCTGGAAGTTGGGCGCGGCCGGCATCGCCGCCATGGCCTTGGCCTACCAATTTGACCAACGCCTGCCCACTTTTGGCGTGTTCCTCTACCCGCTGGCCCTGACCGCTTGCGTGTCCTGGGCCGCACACAACTTGCCCTACCTGGGCTCCGTGACCCGCCGTGGCGACATCTCGTACGGCGTCTACATCCTGCACTTCCCGATCATCCAGACCTTGGTGCATTTCGGTGTCTTCAAGGCCTCGCCCTGGGGTGGTGTGGCCCTGCTGCTGCTGACCGTTTGGGCCTTGGCCATGGCATCGTGGCACCTCATCGAAGCTCCGGCCATGTCATGGCGCGCGCCCAAACTTGGGAAAATTGCCACACGTGCTTGATGGCAGTAGCAATCCTATGCTATAGTTTGCGTCTTGCCTGGAGGGGTGGCCGAGTGGTTAAAGGCAGCAGACTGTAAATCTGC
>JAVLFO010000325.1:0-3315 GCA_046052805.1 Aquabacterium sp.
GAGACAGGCTGAGCCCCTCGCCCCAACCACCGGGCCGCATCCCATGACCGCTGTCGTCTCCCCCGCTGACCCCATCGCCTCGGTGCGCCATCGCTGGCGCCGCGAGTTGTGGGACTTGCTGGCCTCGATGCGCTTTGCCATTTCCTTGCTGACCGTGATTTGCATCGCGTCCAGCATTGGCACCGTGCTCAAGCAAGGCGAGCCCGTGGGCAACTACATCGAGCAGTTTGGGCCGTTCTGGGCCGAGGTGTTCGGCGCCCTGGGCCTGTACCGTATCTACAGCAGCACCTGGTTCTTGCTGATCCTGGCCTTCTTGGTCGTCTCGACCAGCCTGTGCGTGGCCCGCAACACGCCCAAGATCCTGGCCGATTGGCGCAACCACAAAGAGTACCTGCGCGAGCAGGCCTTGCAGTCCTTTCACCACCGGGCCACCGGCACGCTCACCGACTCGCTGCAAAACAGCGTCGACGGCGTGCTCGCCCTGCTCGGGCAACAAGGCTGGTCGGTCAAAACGCAACGGCGTCAGGCCACGGCCCAAGGCGGCGAAGGGGTGATGCTGGGTGCGCGCCTGGGCGCCGTCAACAAGCTGGGCTACATCGCGGCGCATTCATCCATCGTGCTGATCTGCCTGGGTGGGCTGTTCGATGGCGACCTCATCGTGCAAGTGCAAGCCTGGGTACAGCACCTGCAACCGTTCAAAGGCGGCGCCGTGCCGGCCAACAGCCGCTTGAGCGAAGCCAACCCGGCCTACCGCGCACAGCT
This sequence comes from Aquabacterium sp., assembly GCA_046052805.1. GTDB lineage: Bacteria > Pseudomonadota > Gammaproteobacteria > Burkholderiales > Burkholderiaceae_C > Aquabacterium. Next base: position 763 of record JAVLFO010000325.1, read on the forward strand.
CTTCGTCGCTGAAGGGCAGCGCAGCGACGCCGCTGTGGTGAGCCTCAAAGAGGGCATGCTGGTACAGCCACTGCCGTTCGAGGTCGAGCTCAAGCGCTTTGTGGTCGAGTACTACGAAACCGGCATGCCCAAGCGCTTTGCCAGCCAGGTGCTGATCCACGACCCGAGCCTGCGCCAACCTAAGGCTTTCACCATCGAGGTCAACCACCCGGTCACCTACAACGGCGTCACCCTGTTCCAGTCCAGTTTTGAAGATGGTGGCTCGCTGGTGCGCCTGCAGCCACTGCGCCTGGACGGCCCCGTAACAGCACCCGTCGACGTGGACGCGGCCGGCACCACACTCAATGCAACCGTGGGCGGCGCCAGCCTGCCCTTGCCTGCCGCGTGGTGGGGCAAGGCCCAGGGTAGCGCAGCCTGGCAACTTGAGGTCACTGGGCTGCGCGTCATCAACGTCGAAGACATGGCCCAGGCCGATGGCGCCAAGGCCGCGTCACCCGAAGACAGCGCCGACGTGCGTGGCGTGAACCTCAGCTCGCTCAGCAAGCACCTGGGCTCCGGCGCCAAGCCGCAAGGCGGCAAGCAGCTCAACAACATTGGCCCTGCCGTCACCTACAAACTGCGCGATGCAGCCGGCCAAGCGCGTGAGTTCCAAAACTTCATGCTGCCCGTTCGCCTCGGCACGCAAAACGTCTTCTTGCTGGGTGTGCGAGACACGCCAGCCGAGTCTTTCCGCTACCTGCGCGTGCCGGCCGACGACACCCAAACCCTGCAAGGTTGGCTGCGCCTGCGCCAGGCGCTGGCCGATGGCGCCATGCGCGAAGAAGCGGCCAAACGCTTTGCCCAAACCGCCGCCCCCACCGACCGCGCAGACCTGCGCCAACAACTGGCCAGCTCAGCGCAAAAGGCACTGGAGGTTTTTGCTGGCGTTTTACCCGTGCAAGGCGAGCCCGCCGGACAGCCCCCAGGCGGCCTGCAGGCCTTGTCGCTCTTCATCGAACAGGTCGTGCCTGCCGACCAGCGCGAACGCACCTCGGGCACCTTGGTGCGTCTGCTCAACGGCAGCCTGTTCGAGCTGATGCAACTGAGCCGCGAGCGCGTCGGACTGCCCCGCCAAGACGTCGAATCCGACGAGGTGCGCGCCTTCATGACCCAGGCTGTGCTCTCGCTGTCCGACGCGATGTTCTACCCCGCCCCCGTCATCCTGGCCATGCAAAGCTTCGAGCAGCGCCAAGCCAGCGTGTTACAAGTGACCCGCACCCCAGGCCGCAACGTGGTCTATCTGGGTTGTGTGTTGTTGATCCTGGGCGTCTTCGCCATGCTCTACATCCGAGAGCGCCGCCTCTGGGTCTGGCTGCAAGACGATGGCCAGGGCGGCACGCGCGTGCAAATGGCGATGTCCTCCACCCGCCAGACCCTCGACACCGATGGCGAATTCGATCGCCTGCGCACCAGCGTGCTGGGCGCCTGACCCCGTGAAAGATGGATACCTGAGATGAACACAATCGTGATTCCGAGCAAGGTGCAAGCCGCGGGCCTGGCGGGCCGCTCCCTCACCGACTGGCTGTATGCGGTGGTCGTCCTGATCGTGGCGGCCTTGGCCCTGCGCGACTTTGGCAGCGCCATGGACGTGTACGAACAAGCCATCACGGTGGCTGCCGTGCCCAGCCTGATCGCCTTGGGGTGGTTCTGGCGACCCGTGCAGGCCTTGACCGTGGCCGCGGGCCTGGCCACTTGGCTGGCCGCATCCCTGTACCTGCGCAACCTCGACAGCTACGGCGCCGACCTCGCCAAGGCCGACAGCGTCTTCGGCCTGAAGTACTTCCTGTCCAGCCAAAGCGCCATTTTGTGGATGAGCGTGCTCTTTTTCATGAGCACCATCTTTTACTGGATCGGGGCGCTCTTTCAAGGGCCGACCGCCACCAAGCTGGGTTCGCGCATCGCCTGGGCCGGCGTGTTCATGGCCTTGACCGGCACGCTGGTGCGTTGGTTTGAAAGCCACCAGATTGCCCCTGACATTGGCCACATCCCCGTGAGCAACCTCTACGAGGTCTTCGTTTTGTTTGCCTGGCTCACCACCACCTTTTGGCTCTACTACGAAGACCGCTTCGCGCGCATGGGCCAGTCGCTGCAGTCGCTCGGCGCCTTCGTGATGCTGGTGGTCAGTGCTTCGGTTGGTTTTTTGCTTTGGTACGCCGTCGACCGTGGCGCCAGCGAAATCCAACCCCTGGTTCCCGCCCTGCAAAGCTGGTGGATGAAGCTGCATGTGCCGGCCAACTTCATTGGATATGGCACCTTTGCCATGTCGGCCATGGTGGCCTTTGCTTACCTCGTCAAACTGCACGCCGCCGAGTCGCGTTGGTGGAAGCTGGCGCCTTTGTGGCTCGTCGGCGTGGTCTTGTGTTTTGAGCCACTGGTGTTCCGCACCAAGCCAGGCGCAGCCTCCCCCATCAGCAGCTACTGGGCGATCTATTTCGGCCTTGCCGCTCTGATCGTGGCCGGCATCTTGGCCGCACGCAAGCGCATCGCCGCGCAACTGCCCGCCTTCGAGGTGCT
>JAVLFO010000326.1:0-3811 GCA_046052805.1 Aquabacterium sp.
TCAGCCCTTGGAGCTGCCGGGCAAAGCGCGTGTCGTGTCGCAGCTCGGGCCAGCTCACGGTGACCGCACTGTCGCAAGGCAACTGCGGTTTGAGCCCCGACTGCGTCTGGGCATGGGCCGAGGGCAGAGCCGAAACGATCACGCCTTGTGCAGCATCGTGCCCAATGATGGCCAGCGGCAGCGTGTGCCGCATTGCCTTGGGCTGAACCGTCAGCGGGTCATGCTTTGGCTGATGCGGGCTGTGGCGGCTGCAGTCCCACTCGCCAATGCTGTGCATCGTCGCGGTGGTCAGGGTCATTTCTTCGAAGATCCGCTGCAAGGGCCCCGGCACGGCGAGGTCCTGGATCACATGACCCGTGGCCTGCTTGCGCAGGTCGATCATGCCGGTGATGGTGGGCCCGACCTCCCGTACCTGGGCCGCCGTTTGCTCGTTGGCGATGGCATTGGCCGGCGCGTTTTGTTGGTAGGCGCCCAGCAGCATGTCCCCGTTGCCTGAAAAGCTCTGACCCAGCCGCTGCGACATCGGGAAGCTGGGGTGGTCCGAGCGCTGCAAGATGCCCGTTGACCCCAGCGCACCGGCTGCCAAGATGACCCTGCGCGTCCGCAGGGCGAATGGCGGTCCATCGTCGAACTGCTGGCTGGGGTCGGTGTGTTGCACCTCCAGCTGCCAGCCGCTGTGCTCATTGTCCCCGTCGGTCAGGGGCTGGAGGCGCATCACCGTGGCACCGGTGATCAGGCGCACACCGTGTCGCGCCGCGCTGGCGAGCAAATTGGTGTCGAGCGAGATCTTGGCGCCGTGGTTGCAGCCGGTGGCGCAGTCGCCGCACTGCACGCAAGCCTTGAGTCGAACGCCGTCTGAGCTCAACGAGTCATGCTGCGCCACGGTGATGGCGACACCGTCGAAGGCATGTGGAGGCGCTGCCTTGGCGATGTCTTGCAGGCGCTGGAATTTCAGGGGTGACTCTGGTTTGCTGACGCCTGTTGCGGTGTGGTGTTGTTGCGCTCCCAGCTTCTTGGCCATCGCTTGCGACAGCGCTCGCAGCTGGGGCAGGTCGTGCGCGATGTCGCTGGGCCACGAGGCTTGCCGGAACACGGCGTCTTCGGGCCAAGCCATCACGCCGGCATTGATCAGCGAGCCACCGCCCAGGCCATTGCCCAGCACCACCCCCAGGTCCGGGCTGACACGCAGGTCAAACAGGGCGTCACGCAGTCCTTGAGACTGCGTCTGGCCTGCCATGCTGACGCGTACATGGCCTGTCAAGTCTGCAAACTGTTTGGGAAAGTCGCCGGGTGCATATGCCTGCCCGCGCTCAAGCAGCCAGATGCGGTGTGGATCCTTGTCGTGCAGCGTCTCGCCCAGCGCCGCGGCGGCAACGGCGCCCCCGTAGCCGCTGCCCACAATCAGCACGTCGCAGTGAAACTCATCAGCGTCGGGTACGTAGCCCGACTCGCCGTGTTCGACGCGGTAGAGCACGTCGCCCCATGTCTGCGTCAAAGGCCGCTCTGCATCACCCGTCTCTCCTGGCCCTTCCTTGGTCGCCATCTCCATCCCCTTTTGTGTTTGCAGGCTCGACGACCGCTGGCTCGAGCATCCCAAAGAGCTGCCACTGGTGCGCGCGGTACATGGCCTGCGCACGGTTGTTGACACCAAGCAATTGGTAGACCGCCCAGAGGTGGGCTTTGACGGTGCCCTCTGCAATGCCGATTTCGCGGGCGATCACCTTGTTGGGCTTGCCCTGCAGCAAGCATCGCAAGACCGCGAGCTGGCGCTGGCTGAGGTCGCGCGGCCATGCCGCCGGCTTGCCGGCCGGCACCTCGGCCACGGGCGCGACGATGGGCGCTTGCTGCAGAGCTTCAGGGGGCAGGTAGGTGCCCTGGGCCAGCACGAGCCGCAGCGCTTGGGTGGTCACGCTGGGATCGGTGCTTTTGGGCACGTAGCCTGCCGCGCCGTTCTGTATGGCGCTGTGGATGGTGCTGGCCGATTCGTCGCCCGAGACCACCACGACGGCGGCTTCATCAAAGGCGGCCTTGATGTGTTTGAGTGCCGCCATGCCGTAGGTGCCCGGCATCTGCAGGTCCATCAGCACCAAGGCGAAGGCGCGGCCTTGCAAGGTCAATGCCTCTGACACCGAAGCCGCCTGCTCAATGTGCGTGGCCGGGTCCAGCCCGGTCAACAGGCCTTTGAGCCCCTCACGGAACAAGGGGTGGTCGTCGATGATGAGCACACGCACGCCGGAGGTCATGTGGGCCATGTTAGCGATGAATGCTTGTTGTTCAAAACACTAAACGTCGGTTTAGACCGGGGTTGAGTGCAATTGCGTCGTCCTCTCCTTAAGGTGCAAAGGTGTTTTGAATCATGAATTCAGGGAGGGCTGTGATGGTCAATCGTTGGGGTCGCGTCAAAGGCGCAAAGGGTTTGCAACTGTCTGAAGGGGCGTTACTGGTGGCGTTGGTGCTGGCGATGACCGGCTGCGGCGGAGGTGGTAGCGGTAGCCCCAGTGCCAATGAGTCAGGCGCAGGTGCCATGACCACATCGGTTGCAGGCATTGCGTCCAAGGGCTTGCTCAGCAACGCCCAGGTCACAGCTTATGCGCTCAAGGACGGCACGGCCGATACCAGCAAGGTGCTGGGCACAGACATCACCAACGATGTGGGCGCCTACACCATCAATGGTTTGCCGCCAAGCACACCGGTGATCTTGGTGGTCACGCCTTTGGCGGCCGACCTTGCCAGCGGACGCAAGGCCACTTCGATGAAGGATGAGGTCACCAAAACATCCATCGAGATCGGCGTGGACTCTGGCTTTTCGCTCAAATCCGTTTTGGTCACCGATGCGAGCGGCACCACCAGCGCACAAATCACGCCATACACCAACATGGCGGCCCAACTGGCGGCCCAACTGGCCCAAAGCTCAGCCGCATCCAACAGTGAAGAGGTGGCGGCGGTGGTCAACAGCGCCAATGCCTCGGTGAGCTCGGCACTCAACGTCAATGTGCTCAGCACTGCGCCGCAGTTCAATGCCAACGGTGTGCCTCAGAACGATGTGGCCGTGAAGCTGGCGGCAGTGTCTCAACTGGCTCGCCAAGACGCCACCTGCGGCGCAAAGTCGACTGACCTGGCCAAGATCCAGTGCGCCGTCGACAAGCTCAAGAGCGAGGTCACCACGGTCCCAGCAGCCGGGCTGCCCTTGCTGTCGAGCGCTTTGGCGCAGGCGCTCAACACCGCGCAAAACAGCGCCGTGGTCAGTGCCGCACAAGCGGGCGTCAACGTGGGGCCCGTGGCGGGTGTGACCACGGGCACCAGCATCGCGCCGGTGGCGTCGACGGCCGTGGCATCGGCCAAAGCCTTGATCCAGAGCTTGCGCAACACCTTCAACGCCTTGGTGGACAAGAGCAGTTCGGCCTCTCTGGTCAGCCGTGCGAAGGTGGTGGGCGATGCCATCGATGCCACGGCTGTGCCATTCAACGAGTCGGGTGTGATGGCCGTGTTGCGCGTGGCCGAAGCCATGTTGGCTGGCAACGCCCCGCCAACCGCGCCAAACGATTGGGATCCAACCAGCGATTCCACCCACATCAACAACGAAACCATCCCCGTGCCTGGCGCGGTGGGTGGTGGCTGCACCGCCTACACCGACGCGACCTTCTCAACCGAGCTCAACACCACCGATATGCGCAAGGCTGACCACGTCGCTTGCCGCGTCACTTACAAGGTCACCGTGGGTGCAGCCATTGGCGCGACGGGTGAGTTCCAGGCCAGCGGCGTTCAACACATCCTCCTTGCCAATCGCAACAGCACAGCCACAAAAGCGGGT
>JAVLFO010000327.1:0-10406 GCA_046052805.1 Aquabacterium sp.
CAGACAGCGTCAAGGTGTTGGCCAGCAACGTGCGTGGGTTGTCGCAAGGTGACAGCAAGTTGGGCTTGAACGAAGCGCGTGGCGCCGCCAAAGAGGCCTTGATGCCCCTTTTGCCGCTGGTTGACCGTGCCGAGAAGAACGCCAACTACGTGTTGTCGCAAAAGGCCACGCTGACCCAGGTGAGTCAGGCGCTGCGCGAGGTCAACGGCCAGTCCTCTGAGCTGCTGGACCTGGCCGAAGGCATTGCCTCGATCAAGATCGAAAAGGGCGGTACGTCGGCGGCTGAGTTGTCGTCGCTGAACCAGATGGTGATGTTGACCCAGCGCATCGGCAAGTCGGCCAACGAGTTCCTGACGGTGGAAGGCGTGTCGACCGAGGCCGTTTTCTTGCTCGGCAAAGACTTGAACGCATTCAAGGAAATCGCCGAAGGCCTGTTGAGTGGCAACCAAGAACTCAAGCTGGTGGCCTCGCGTGATCCAGCGGTGCGCGAGCAACTCGATGCACTGCTCAAGATTTTCGAGCGCACCCGTACGCAGTCGAGCTTCATCTTGGGCTCGCTGCAAGGCCTGGTTGCGGCACGTGATGCCCAAGTGGCCGTGATCGATGACAGCGAACCCTTGCGCAAGGGGCTGGAGCTGGTGCAGCAGCGCCTGACCGAAGGCGCTGGCATCGGTGGCTTCAACGTGGCGCTGATCTTGTTGTTCTTGCTGGTCACGGCCGCAGCCTCGTATGGCCTGCTGCGCGTGTTCCTGACCGACCAGCGTCATCGCGCCCAGCTCGCTGAGTTCCAGCGCCAAGAAGCCGAGCGCCAAGAGCGCGAAGCCAAGCGCGTGAACGACGCCAACCAGGCCGCGATTTTGCGTTTGATGAACGAGCTGCAGCTGGTCGCTGAAGGTGACTTGACCCAGCAAGCCACCGTGACGGAAGACATCACGGGCGCCATTGCCGACTCGGTGAACTTCACCGTGGAAGAGCTGCGCAACCTGGTGTCGCAAGTGCAAGGCACGGTGCAACGGGTGACCGACACCACCGGTGAGGTGGAGACCACCTCGATTGAGCTGTTGGCCGCTTCTGACGAGCAGCTGCGCGAGATCCGCGAAACTGGCGAGTCGGTGCTGCACATGGCGGGCCGAATCAACGAGGTGTCTGCCCAAGCGCAGCACTCGGCCGAGGTGGCGCGCCAATCGCTGGCTGCCGCTGACTCGGGTTTGGCTGCGGTGCAGAATGCCATCGGCGGTATGAACACCATCCGTGAGCAGATCCAGGAAACCTCCAAGCGCATCAAGCGACTGGGTGAGTCGTCGCAAGAGATCGGTGAAATCACCGAACTGATTTCGGACATCACCGAGCAGACCAACGTGCTGGCGCTGAACGCCGCCATCCAGGCCGCGTCGGCCGGAGAAGCCGGTCGCGGGTTCTCGGTGGTGGCCGAAGAAGTGCAGCGTCTGGCCGAACGCTCGGGCGACGCCACCCGCGAAATTGCCGCGCTGGTGCGCACCATTCAGACCGACACCCAAGACGCCGTGGCCGCCATGGAGCGCTCCACGCAGGGCGTGGTCGAAGGGGCCCGACTCTCTGACGCGGCTGGTTCTGCGCTGGGTGACATTGACCGCGTGTCGCGTCGCCTGGCTGAGCTGATCGAACAGATCTCGTCGCAAGCCTTGAAAGAAGCCGAGTCTGCCAACGTGGTGGTGGCCAACATCCAGCACATTTTTGCCGTGACCGAGCAAACGGGTGAGGGCACGCGCTCCACCGCCCAGCTGGTGCGCGAGTTGTCCCGGACGGCCAACGAGTTGCAGCAATCGGTGGCCCGATTCAAGATCACTGCCTGAGCGGGATGACCCATGGACAGCTTGCACCAAGACGCGCCTTTGCCATCCGATGACCTCAGCGCCCTGGCGTGGGTGCACGAGGAGTTGCGCAAGTCGCTGGACACGGCCCACAAGGCCCTCAACCGCAGCCTCAAAGAGTCTGCGTCGGCCGACCTGTCTGACATGGACACGCTGGATCCGGCCGTCTTGCGCACCGCTCGCCAGCAAATCCACCAAGGTGTCGGCGCCCTGGAAGTGGCTGGCCTGAGCGCGGGCGCCACCTTGCTGCGCGCCAGCGAGGCCGTGGTGCAAAAGTTCGTCAACCGCCCGCAAAGCATCACCGAAGCGGCCGTACGCGACGTTGAAAAGGCCTCTTTTGCCTTGCTCGACTACATGGCGCGCCGACTGTCAGGCAAGGCCGTGTCCGTCATGGCTTTGTTCCCGCCCTACGAGGCCCTGATGGCGCGCGTGGGCAATGTGTTGCCGCGCCCCACGGATCTGTGGTCCCAAGACTGGCCGGCTTTGTCGCTCGAAGCGCCTTTGGAGCCGCCCGCAGGCGCGTCGCCGCGCGCCGCTGACAACGCCACGGTCGACGACTTCGAGACCGGCTTGCTCAAGCTGCTGCGCCGCAACCAGCCCGAGGATGCGTCGGCGCTGGCCGAGTTGTGTACCGCGCTGGCCGCCGGTGCCGCACAGCGGGCATCTCACCGCGAGTCAGCCACTTGGATGTTGGCCAGTGGCTTCTTGGAAGGCCTGGCCGGCAAGCATGTGCCTTTGAGCGTGCACGCCAAGCGCGTGCTGTCGTCTCTGCTGAGCCAGCTGCGCGTCTTGGTCAAAGGCCAGGCCACGCCCTCTGATCGTTTGGCCAACGAGCTCTTGTTCTTTTGCGCGCAGGCCACCGATGTGCCTGCAGCCGAGCATTCGGTACTGGCGCGCGTGCGGCGCACATTCGGCTTGGAGCGTCACCAGCCCGTTGACCTGACGGCCACCCAGCTGGGCAAGCACGACCCTGCGTCGATCGCGCAGGCGCTCAAGCGGGTGTCGGGCGCCAAAGATGGCTGGTCGGCCGTGGCGGGCGGCGAATCGCTCCGCTTGGGCGGGCTCAACGAACAGTTCTCCTTGGTGAGCGATTCGCTGCGCCGCCTGTTCCCTCAGGGCGATGCGCTGGCCGACGCCTTGGCGCAGGCCGTTGGGCACACCGTGCAGCGTGGCAGCGCACCTGAGCCGAGCTTGGCCATGGAAGTGGCCACGGGTTTGTTGTACCTGGAGGCTTGCCTCGAAGACGGCGAGCTGGACCACCCTGAACAAGCGCAGCGTTTGCTTCGATTGGCTGAACGCATTGGCCACGTCAGCCAAGGGCTGGACGCCGAGCCCCTTGAGGGCTGGATGGAAGACCTCTACCGCCGCGTTTCTGACCGCCAGACCATTGGCAGCGTGGTGCAAGAACTGCGCACGACCTTGTCTGAATGCGAAAAGCAAATCGACCAGTTCTTCCGCGAGCCACACGCCAGTGCTGCCTTGGTGGACGTGCCTTCCAAGCTGCAATCGATGCGTGGCGTGCTGGCCGTTTTGGGCCTGGACATGGCCGCGCAAGCCAGCGTGACGATGCGCGAGGACGTTGACCGCTTGCTGATGCCTCAGGCCGACCTGGCCCAGGCTTCGCAAGATGGCGTCTTCGATCGCTTGGCCACCAACCTGGGTGCCTTGGGCTTTCTGATCGACATGATGGGCGTGCAGCCCGCATTGGCCAAATCCCTTTTCACGCTGGACGAGGTCACGGGTGTGTTGTCACCCGTGATGGGGCGGGAAAAAAAAACCAAACTGAGCACCGACGACCCGGTTGAAGCCGTTGCGCAGCATGTGCAGCAGGTGCAGCTTGAAGAGGCCCAGTTGGTGGCCGATGACGTGGCCCAGGTGCTGGACCGACCCGATGCGCCTTTGAGCGAGGTTTCTGACCAGCTGCAAAAGCTGGCCGACACGCCGCATGTGCAAGAGCAGGGCGAGCTGGCCGACAGCTTTGCTGCGGCCCAGGCGGCTTTGGCCTCGGCCCAGGCCGCACCAGACGCCTCGACCGAAGCGGCAGCCCGCGAACAGGTCGCTCAGCTCTTGTCCGAGCTGGCCCCTGAGCCCGAGCCTTCGGGCGACGATACCTCGGCCTTTCCGGCCCAAGCCCCGCTGGTGTTGGAAGCAGCGGTGCCCGCGCCCGAGACTGGCCTGGAAGAAGACGACGAGATGCGCGGCATCTTCTTGGAAGAAGCCGCCGAAGTGCTGGCCGATGCCAAGGCGGCCTTGCAGCACCTGGGTGTTCAGGCCGATGACGTGGGCGCATTGACCAGCGTTCGCCGTGGTTTTCACACCCTCAAGGGCAGCTCGCGCATGGTGGGTCTGAAAGCCTATGGTGACGCAGCCTGGGCCTGTGAGCAGCTCTTCAACGCCTGGATGGCCACGCAGCAGCCTGCCAGCGCCGATTTGCTCGCGGTCACGGGCGAGTTGCTCGAGCACTTCACGCAATGGACCGACGCGATCACCCGCAAGGACGATCAAGCCTGGTCCAGCCAGCCTGTGGTCGACGTGGCCGAAGCTTTGCGTCTTCATGGTCAGCGCAAGGCCTTGAACGACGCGTCGGCTGCGGCGGTGCCCGAATTTGACCTGCCAGCCTTGGCCACGGAGCCTGAGCCTGAGCTCATCCCCGCTGCCGACGACTGGTTCAGCGCACCCCTGACCACGCCGCCTGCGGTGGTCGAGATGCCTACGCTGGCTTCGATCGATGTGCCCATTGCCGTCACCGAGCCCTTGACGCTGGACTGGAGCGAGCTGGACGCCACGCACGATGCCGATTGGTTGACGGCGCCGCAGGCCGTTGTGGAGCCACTCGTCACCGAGTCGGCACACGATCCCTTGCTGGCAGACACGACGCCGCAGCCCCTTTTTGTGGATTCGGTGCCCAGCCACGAAATGATCGAACTCGACCTGCCCGAGGTCGAAGAGGACTTGGCCTTTGTGCAGCCAGTCTTGCCGATTCAGCCGGCAACACCCGATCTGACCGCCGATTTGAAAGCCGAGACGGCCGATGAGCCCGCCTCTGAGGCCGAGGCCACTGACGAGCAAGTCAAGGTGGTCGGGCCTTTGCGCGTCAGCATTCCCCTGTTCAACATTTACTTGAACGAGGCCGATGAGCAGTCGCGTCGCTTGTCGACCACGCTCAACGAGTGGGCGCTTGAGCCCCACGAAAGCGTGCCCGACGATGCCGTTGCACTGGCCCATTCGCTGGCTGGTAACTCAGCCACCGTGGGTTACAGCGAGCTGTCGCAACTGGCGCGCTTGCTCGAGCATGCCTTGATGCGCTCGCAAACCTTGGGCGCCGGCGAGCACGATGCCGCCGCCTTGTTCAACGAAGCCGCCGACGAAGTCCGTCGCTTGTTGCACCAGTTCGCTGCCGGCTTTTTGAAGACGCCAGCCGACGACTTGATGCAGCGCTTGGAGTGGTACGACCATGAAGCGTCTCGCCGCATCGAGGCCCACAGCTTGGTGGCCGACCGGTCATTGAGCGACGACGCCGAGCCGCATGCCAGCGATGCCCGAGGTCACCTGCGTCTCGTGCACTCCTCGGAGACCGCCGAGCCCGAGCCCGAGCCGGAACACGACATCACCCAGCCCAGTCCGCTGGGCGTGGCCGATTTCAAGTCCTTGGATGAGCCTGTGGCTTTCGAGCCTGCCTCGCACATCACCCACGCGTCTGGCCAAGGGCCTATGCGTTGGGAGGACGACAGTGACATCGACGCGCAAGACCTGATCGATGCCGACCTGTTCCCGATCTTCGAAGAAGAGGCCCTTGAGCTCTTGCCCGAGCTGGCCAAGCAAACCCGCCTTTGGCTGGACACCCCCTCGCAGCTGGGCGCAGCCGATGCCTGCATGCGCACCTTGCACACCTTCAAGGGCGGCGCGCGTTTGGCGGGTGCCATGCGCTTGGGCGAGCTGGCCCACCGCATGGAGTCGACGATTGAGCGCTTGTTGGCTGCGCCCAGTGTCGAACGTGCCGATGTCGAGCCCCTTGAGGCCCGTGTTGACCGTTTGATCGACGTCTTTGAAGCCCTGCGCCAGCAAGACCCAGTTGACCAGCCCGTGGCCAGCTTGACGTGGGACGATGCGCCGGCCCCTGTGGCCACCGAGCCCGCGATCGTGGCGGCCTCTGAGCCCTTCGTTGAAGCCCCCATGGCGTCGGTCACTTCGCCCGACATCGACCTGTCCGCGGCGGCTTCGCTCGCCGCTGAGCCATCGGCCACAGGTGTGGCCGTCGGCCGCCATGCGCCCGAAGCCAAGCTGGAGCCCATCGACTGGTCTTTGGCCACCGGGGCTCGCCAATTGGCCGTGGCCCGCACCGAGCGCGATGCCACTCAAGGTGTGTCGCAAGCGGCGGTGCGTGTGCGTCCGCAGCTGCTCGATCGCTTGGTCAACCAAGCCGGCGAGGTCAGCATCACACGCACCCGCTTGCAATCGCAGGTGGGCCAGATCCGTGGCTCGCTGACCGACCTGACAGACAACCTGGACCGCCTGCGCCAGCACCTGCGCGACATCGAGCTGCAAGCCGAAACCCAGGTCAATACGCGCCTGGAAGCAGCCCGTGCCGCTAACCAGAACTTTGACCCGCTCGAGTTCGACCGCTACACGCGCTTTCAAGAGTTGACCCGCATGATGGCCGAGTCGGTGAACGACGTGGCCACCGTGCAGCGCACCCTGCAGCGCAACCTTGAAACCACCGAAGACCAGCTGGCCGCTCAGGCCCGCCTGACGCGCGACCTGCAAGACGATTTGCTTCGCACGCGCATGGTCGAGTTCGAGGGCTTGTCTGACCGCCTGTACCGTGTGGTGCGCCAAGCGGCCAAAGAGACCGGCAAACAGGTGCGGCTTGACCTGGTGGGCGGTGCCACCGAGGTGGACCGCGGTGTGCTCGAGCGCATGACGGGTTCGTTCGAGCACTTGCTGCGCAACTGCATCACACACGGCATTGAGTTGCCCGAAGTCCGCACCGCCGCGGGCAAGGACGCTGCCGGCGCCATCACGGTGTCGCTGCGCCAAGAGGGCAATGAAGTCAGCATCGAGTTCCGCGACGATGGCGCCGGCCTGAACCTGGCGCGCATCCGCGAGAAGGCGCAGGCCATGGGCTTGGTGGCGCAAGACGCGCAGCCCACAGAGGCCGAGTTGTCGCAGCTGATCTTCACGCCGGGCTTCTCGACGGCAGACACGGTCACCGAGCTGGCTGGGCGTGGCATCGGCATGGACGTGGTCCGCTCAGAGGTCAATGCCATGGGCGGCCGCATCGAGACCGCCACCACGCTGGGCCGTGGCACCAGCTTCACCCTGGTCTTGCCCTTGACCACGGCCGTCACCAAGGTCGTGATGCTGCGCTGCGGCGCTGTGACGGTGGCCGTGCCGACCCACTTGGTTGAGCTGGTGCGTCGCGTCAAGCCTCAAGAGGTTGAGCAGGCGTATCACCAAGGCAGCTATCTCTTTGGTGACATGGTCCTGCCGTTTTACTGGCTGGGTGCCTTGCTCGATGCCACCCCGCGTGGCCTCGAGGGTGCGCGCAGCTTGCCTGTGGTGCTCGTGCGTTCGGCCCAACAACGCATTGCCATCCACGTCGACGAAGTGCTGGGCAACCAGGAAGTGGTGGTCAAGAACCTGGGGCAGCAGCTCTCGCGGCTTCCGGGTTTGGCTGGTATGACCTTGCTGGCTTCGGGTGCGGTGTCTTTGATTTATAACCCGGTGGCCTTGGCCACGGTGTACGGCCCACGCGCGCAAGCATGGACAACGCAAGAGCTGGCGGCAGTGGGCGACGGAGCGCACGATTGGTTGTCTGCGACCCATGTGCCCGTGGCGCCTGCCGTGCTGGCAGACATGCAAAACCAAGGGCCTGTGGTCTTGGTGGTCGATGATTCTTTGACGGTGCGTCGCGTGACCCAGCGCTTGCTGACCCGCGAGGGTTACCGTGTGATGCTGGCGAAAGACGGTTTAGAAGCCCTTGAATTGCTGGCCAAGGAGCGACCCAAGGTGGTACTGTCTGACATTGAGATGCCGCGCATGGACGGGTTCGACCTCGTGCGAAACATCCGTGCGACCGCCAACTTGGCCGACCTGCCCATCATCATGATCACTTCGCGCATTGCCCAAAAGCACCGCGATTACGCGGCCGAGTTGGGCGTCAACCACTACCTTGGCAAGCCCTATGGCGAAGAAGAGCTCTTGGCCTTGGTGGCGCGTTACGCCGTGACCAACCGCGACGCCGTGCATTGAACCCGAGCCCCTCGACCTTGACCCCAACCGAGCAGTCCTCCCTCGCCCCCACTGGCCGCGGTCCGGTGGCGGACGAGGCCATCGCGCAGCTCGCCGCTTTGACGGCCCAGCGCGACCGTGAATTGCTCGATGTCTCACTGGCGCAGGGCGTCCTGGATTTGCTGGCTGCACCGCGCGTGGGTGTCTATCGCTTGATCGGGCAGGCCGAGGAAATCCGCCATTGGCTGTGCTGCGGCTTGGCTCAGCGTGGTCAGCTGACGGTGAGTGATCCGCCTTGGGTCGATTTGACCTCGTTGCCTCTGAGGGCCGAGCACCCCACGCGCGTGGCGGTGCTGGCGTCTCGGCAGGCCGAGCAGACCGAGCTGGTCGATGCGCCCGATGACGCGCGCTTTGTCACGGTGTTGCCCTTGATGGCCGAGTTGGGTCTGCCAGGCGTCCTTGAAATCCATTCTTTGAGCCAGCTGGCCTTGCCTGCGTTGCGGCCCATTCAGACGCTGCTCAAGGTCTTTGCCAATTTCCAGAACCTGCTCGAATCCAGTCAACGCGATGCCTTGACGGGCCTGTTGAACCGTCAAACCTTCGATGCGACTTTTTTGAAGGCATCGATGCCTGTCATGAGCGACGCAAGCGCTTTGCCTCCGGGTGAGCGCCGCTCGGGCGCAGTGACGGGTTACTGGTTGGGCATGGTCGACATCGACCACTTCAAGCAGGTCAACGATGGCTTTGGCCACTTGATCGGCGACGAGGTCTTGGTGCTGGTGGCGCGCATCATGCGGCAGTCCTTCCGTCACTACGACCGCCTTTATCGCTTCGGTGGCGAGGAGTTCGTGATCCTGCTGCGCGGTGGCAGCGAGGCGGATGCCCACCGCGCGTTTGACCGTTTTCGGCGCAACGTCGAGAACTATCCCTTTCCGCAGGTCAAGCGCGTGACCGTCAGCGTGGGCCTCACCGAAGTCCAGCACAACGACACGCCCAATGTGAGCTTTTCTCGGGCAGACCAAGCGGTTTACAGCGCCAAGCACCAAGGTCGCAACCAGGTGCTGTGCTTTGAGCGCTTGGTCCGCGAGGGGGTGCTCGTCGACAAGGACGCCCACGACGGTGGCGTCGAGCTGTTCTGAGCCTGGCGACTCAAACTCGGCCTGGCTGCGGCCACATCACTTGCCTTCTTTGACCACGGCATAGCGTGCCAGTGTTTCAGCGCGCGCCACGTCGTGCTGCACGATGGGCGCGGGGTAGTCTCGGCCAATGACCACGTCTGTGGCGGCAGCCAGGTCGGCCGGGCGAGCCAGCCAGGGTGCGTGGATGGCCTTGTCGCCCAATGAGGCGATTTCAGGCACGTAGCGACGGATGAACTTGGCCGAGGCGTCGAACTTTTCGCTTTGGTTGATGGGGTTGAAGATGCGGAAGTAGGGCTGCGCGTCGCAGCCGCTGGACGCGGCCCACTGCCAGCCGCCATTGTTAGCGGCCAGGTCGAAGTCGAGCAGCTTCTCGGCAAAGTAGGCTTCGCCACGCCGCCAGTCGATGCCCAGGTCTTTCATCAAAAAGCTGGCCACCACCATGCGCAGGCGGTTGTGCATGTAGCCCGTCTGATTGAGCTGGCGCATGGCCGCGTCCACCAGGGGGTAGCCTGTACGGCCTTCGCACCAGGCGGCGAAGTGCGCATCGGCCTGCTTGCCCTTGGCCCACTTGATGTGGTCGTACTCGCGCTTGTAGGCGTGGCCCACCACGTGAGGGTGGTGAAACAGCACTTGGTGGTAAAAGTCGCGCCAAATCAGTTCAGACAACCAGGTTTGCGCGCCCGCCGAGCCGCCCTTGGCGCGCTCCCACGCCAGCCCGGCCAACTCGCGGATGGAGACCGTGCCAAAGCGCAGGTGCACCGAGAGGTAGCTGGGGCCTTTGACGCTGGGGAAGTTGCGCGTTTCGTCGTAGCGGTCAATGCGGTGCAAAAAATCGTCGAGCAGGGTTTGCGCGCCGCTCATGCCAGCGGGGACTTTGAGGTCGTCCACCGGCTCGAAGCCGATCTCAGGCAAGGTGGGCACATGGGCTTTGCCGACGGGGTGCACGCCCTCGGGGATGGGCGCCAGGTGCTGTGCGTACATGGCAACCGGGTAGGGCTTGACGTAGAACGGGTCGATCTTCTTGAGCCAGGCGTTTTTGTAGGGCGTGAAGACGCCGTAGGGTGTGTCGTTGCCCGTGAGCACCTCGTTGCGCTCGAAGATGACGTGGTCTTTGGTGGTGTACAGGGCCGCGCCGATGTCGCTGAGTTGGCCGCGCACCTGGGCATCTCGGGCCAAGGCCTGTCTC
>JAVLFO010000328.1:0-14229 GCA_046052805.1 Aquabacterium sp.
AAAGCGAGTGAAAGCTGTGTCTGACTCCATCGCATGCAGCGGCGTGGCGCTGTACGTTTACTACAAGGTGCCCCAGGCCCAGGCCAGCGTGGCATCGGGTTGGGTGCAGCGCATGCAAGCCGC
This sequence comes from Aquabacterium sp., assembly GCA_046052805.1. GTDB lineage: Bacteria > Pseudomonadota > Gammaproteobacteria > Burkholderiales > Burkholderiaceae_C > Aquabacterium. Next base: position 124 of record JAVLFO010000328.1, read on the forward strand.
CTTGCGACAAGAGTTCGGTCAACTGCAAACACAGCTGATGCAACGCAGCGATGTGGCGGATCAAGCCAACGGCAGCGTGACCTGGATGGAGGTCTATCGACACCCGCAGGGCGTGAACGCCGCCATGGAGGCTCGCTTGCACGCACTGTTGTCCGCCTTGCCCACCGACTTGCTGGGCGAGCGCCACACCGAACGTTTCTGTGACTTGGCCACGCACGATGCGTCGGCTCAGCGAGGTTGAACAATGTGCCTGGTAGCCCTGGCCCTGGACCAAAGCAGCCGATTCCCATTCGTGCTGGCGGCCAACCGCGATGAGTTTTTTGACCGTCCGGCAGAGCGCCTGAGTTGGTGGGAATCACCCGAAGGTGGCCCGGCCATCCTGGGCGGTCGCGACCTGCACGCAGGCGGCACCTGGCTGGGCTTGACGGCCCATGGTCGCCTGGGTCTGATCACCAACATCCGCAACCCGCAAGACAACGATCCGCAAGCGCCCTCACGCGGCCAGATCGTGCCGCAATGGCTCAAGGGTGACATGGGCATGTCAACGCTGTGGCCGCGTCTGGCCATGTCGGGCTACAACGGCTTCAACATGTTGGCGCTTGATTTTGCCCAAGGCGAGTGCTTCTGGATCAACAACCGCAAGCTCTACCCTGAGCGGCTTCAGCGTGGTGTGTTCGGGCTGTCCAACGCGCAACTCAACACGCCATGGCCCAAGGTGCAGCAACTCAAGGCGCACCTCAAGGAAGCGGTGCAAGGATCTGCCGACGCGATTGAGCTTGGCGACCGTTTGCTCTCGGCACTGGCAGACCCCACCGCGCCACCTGACAGCCAACTGCCTCGCACCGGTGTGAGCCCGGAATGGGAGCGCTTGCTCGCGCCCGTCTTCATCAAGGCCGAGAACGGCCTTTACGGCACCCGCTGCTCAACCGTGATCGTCACCGAGCGCGTCAACAAGCGCTTGGTCACGCACGTGCTAGAGCGCACGCACAGCGCCCACTCCGGCATGGCGTTGCTGCGCAAGGTCACCCTCAAGAACTGGCCGCCGCGCCACACCATGGCAGGCGCCGACGTGGCCAAACTGGAGGCCACGCTGCCCCCACCCACCATGCGCCACGAAGACGCCTTCGAGTGCAGCGACGTTGAAGAGGACCAAGACCACGCCCTGCCAGAGGCCACAACGCTGCGCAAAACCCGCGCCCGCAGCCTGATCAAGGGCGGGCACAGCAAGGCCGTCAAAGCCTGAGCAGCATGGCTTGGTGCGCAATGCCCACCTCGTCAAACACATCGCCCTCGGGCACAAAGCCCTCGGCCGCGTACAAGGGCATGGCACTGAGCTGCGCGTGCAAGCTGACTCGCGCAGCGTTCATGGCCCGCGCTTGGCTCAGCAAGCCCTGCAAAACCACAAGGCCCAGTCCCACACCCCGACTGCTGCGCAGCACAGCCATGCGCCCCAGCTTGACCTGATCAGGCATGCGACCGGCGTGCAGCAAGCGCCCCGTGGCGATCGGCAAGCCCGCCAGGTTGAAGGCCACGGCATGCAGCGCCTGAGCGTCGTCTTCGTCCCACTCGTCTGACTCAGCAATGCCCTGCTCTTGCACGAACACGGCCATGCGCACGGCGCGCGCCGCCTCGCCCAACTCGGCCCATGAGCCACACACCAAACGGTGCACAGGCAGGCCGTTGGCGTGCGCCTGCAACTGCTCGCGCATCACGTCGGGCACAGGTGCAGAGCGGCCCGTGCCCAAGCTGGTGAACACGTAGACCACCTCGCCCGTGACCAGCAAGCGCCCTTGCGTCCACACGGCCCACGCCATGGTCAAAGACGACTGCCCCACACGCTCGCAGCGAACGCCAATGTCCAGCGCATCGTCCAGGCGAGCCGGTGCGTGGTACTCGAGGGTGTTGCGGCGCACAAAGATGTCGCCTTGCAGATGCCGCATGGCTTCTGGGTAAGGCAAGCCCACCGCGCGCCAGTAATCCGAGATCGCCACGTCCAAGTAGTTCAGGTAATGGCCGTTGAAGACCACCTGCTGGGCGTCGACTTCAGACCAACGCACACGCAAGCGGTGAATGAAACGGAACTCAGAAGGCTGACTCATGGCTTTTCAAAGGGATGCGGACACGTGCGGTGAACAGGCGAGAGCATGAAGGAAAACAGGCGCCCAAAAACAAACAACCCGCCGGGCTCGCACCAAGCGGGTTGCTTTCATCCAAGTACCCAACCAGCGTCAGGCCAAGGCCAGATCAGCGCAGTTCGCGGCGCAGGATCTTGCCCACGGGCGTCTTGGGCAGCTCTTCGTTGCGGAATTCAACGATGCGAGGGATCTTGTAGCCCGTCAGGTTCTTGCGGCAATGGTCGATCACCGACTCCTTGGTCAAGCCGGGGTTGCGCGGCACGATGATGACCTTGACGCGCTCGCCGGCCACTTCGTCAGGCACGCCCACAGCGGCGACTTCCTTGACATCGGGGTGCATGGCGATCACGTCTTCGATCTCGTTGGGGTAGACGTTGAAGCCCGACACCAAGATCATGTCCTTCTTGCGGTCCACGATCTTGAGGAATCCGTTTTCGTCCATCACAGCGATGTCGCCCGTGGCCAACCAGCCTTCGCTGTCGATCACTTCGGCCGTGGCTTCAGGACGCTGCCAGTAGCCCTTCATGACCTGAGGACCACGCACGCACAACTCGCCTGGCTCGCCCACATTGGCCCAAGAGCCATCGTCGCGGCGGTTGCGCACTTCGGTCGAAGGCACAGGCACGCCAATCGAGCCGGTGAAGGCTGGCGCCGGCTTGCTGATGTCAACAGGCGCTTGCGTCACGATGGGCGAGCACTCGGTCAGGCCGTAGCCTTCCACGATCGAGTTGCCGGTGACTTCTTTCCAGCGCTCGGCGATGGAGCGTTGCAGCGCCATGCCGCCGGCCACGGCCAGCTTGAGGTTCGAGAAATCGCGCTTGCGGAAATCAGGATCGTCCAGGAACGACGAGTACAGCGTGTTCACGCAAGTGATGCCGCTGAAGTTCTCGTTCTTGAGGATCATCATCACGCGCTTGGTGTCGCGTGGGTTGGCGATCAGGATGTTGCGACCGCCCAGTGCCATGAAGATCAGGCAGTTCACGGTCAGCGAGAAGATGTGATACAGCGGCAACGGGGTGACCACGGTTTCGGTCTCGCCTGTCAACTGGCCTTCTGCAAAGGCCAAAGCCTGTTGGCAGTTGGCCAGCACGTTGCGGTGCGTCAGCATGGCCCCCTTGGCCACACCCGTGGTGCCACCGGTGTACTGCAAGAACGCCAGGTCATCGTGCTTGACGGACACAGGCGTGACCTTGAGCTTGGCACCGGCCTTGAGCACATCACGGATCCACACCGAGCCGGGCAGGTTGTATGCGGGCACCATCTTTTGCACTTTGCGGATCGCAAAGTTCAGCGCGCGACCCTTGAGGTTCAGCATGCCGTCCGAGAGGATGTCACCGATCTGCGTCTTGACGATGCGCTTGATCTTGGTACCTGCGAGCGCTTCTTGCAGAGTGGCAGCGAAGTTCTCCATCACGATGATGGTTTCGGCGCCGCTGTCCTTGAGCTGGTGATTAAGTTCACGCGCCGTGTACAGCGGGTTCACGTTGACCACGACCGCGCCAATGCGCAGCACGCCAAACAAGCACACGGGATACTGGAAGGTGTTGGGCAGCATGATGGCCACGCGCTCACCCTTCTTGATGCCTTGGCTTTGCAACCAAGCCGAGAAGGCGTTGACCAGCTTTTCCAAGCGGTCGTAGCTCATCTCGGTGCCAATGCTCACGAAGCCGGGGCGGGCTCGGAACTTGTCAACACACTCTTGGAAGTAGTGACCCAGCGACTGGTACTTGTTGACGTCGATGTCATGGGGGACGCCCTTGACGTACGAAGACAACCAGATGCGGTTGGTCGAGCCATCAGGGTTGACGATGGACTGGCCGGGTGCTGCAGCTGCGGCGGCGGCGGTGGTGCTCATGCATATCTCCTCGTGTGCCCGCTCACCCTGGACAGGGAGTGGGTCTGGCTTTGTCCCCGACATGAAAAAAGCATCGGGTTGCCTGTTTGGGTAACGGAGTGTACCAACCCTGAAGGGGGCGTCACCGCCGCGCTTCAGGGGAACGCTTCAAATCAACGTTCGATGATGGCGACCACGCCCTGACCACCGGCTGCGCAGATCGACACCAGGCCGCGGCCCGAGCCCTTTTGGGCCAGCATCTTGGCCAGCGAGGCCACGATGCGACCACCCGTGGCAGCGAAAGGGTGACCAGCGGCCAAAGACGAGCCGTTGACGTTGAGCTTGCTGCGATCGATCGAACCCAGCGGCTTGTCCAGGCCCAGCTTTTCCTTGCAGTACGCTGGATCTTCCCAGGCCTTCAAGGTGCACAGCACTTGTGCGGCAAAAGCTTCGTGGATTTCATAGAAATCGAAGTCTTGCAGCGTCAAGCCAGCGCGGGCCAGCATGCGTGGCACGGCGTAGGCAGGCGCCATCAGCAGGCCTTCCTTGTTGGCGCCAAAGAAGTCCACAGCCGCCACTTCGCTGTGCGTGATGTAAGCCTGCACGGGCAGGTTGCGCGAAGCAGCCCACTCTTCGCTGCCCAACAGCACAGCCGAAGCGCCGTCGGTCAGAGGGGTCGAGTTGGCGGGCGTCAGCGTGCCTTGGCCAGGTGCAACCTTCTTGTCAAAGCAAGGCTTGAGCGAGCGCAGCTTCTCGATGGTGATGCCTTCGCGCAGGTTGTTGTCCTTGCTCACGCCCTTGTAAGGGGTCAGCAGGTCGGCGAAGAAGCCTTCCTTGTAAGCGCGGGCCAGGTTCGTGTGCGAAGCCAGGGCCAGTTGGTCTTGCTCTTCACGGGGGATGGCCCATTCGCGAGCCATCAGCTCAGCATGCTCGCCCATCGAAAAGCCCGTGCGGGGCTCGCCGTTGCGAGGAATGGCGGGCTTGACCAGCATCGAAGGACGGATGGCCGACATCACCTTGAGCTGGGCCATCGTGCCCTTGGCGCGGTTGGCTTGCATCAGGATCTTGCGCATCTTTTCGTTGATGCCAATCGGGGCGTCAGAGGTGGTGTCAACGCCGCCGCCAATGCCGTTTTCAATGTGACCCAGGGCGATCTTGTTGGCCACCAGCATGATGGCTTCCAGGCCCGTGCCGCAAGCCTGCTGCAAGTCATAGGCTGGGGTTTGGGGCGACAAGGTCGTCGACAACACGCATTCGCGGACCAGGTTGAAGTCACGCGAGTGCTTCATCACGGCGCCGGCAGCGACGTCGCCCAAGCGCACACCATGCAGGTTGTAGCGGTCAACCAGGCCTTGCAGCGTGGCTGTCAGCATTTCTTGGTTGGACTCGTTGGAGTAAACGGTGTTGGAACGGGCAAACGGGATGCGGTTGCCGCCGATGATCGCGACGCGACGGATGGAGCTCATGGAAAGTCCCTTGGAAAAAGGTGAAAGATGGATGGAATGGGTGGGGCTGGGCAGCGGCGTATCAGTACTTCACGCGGCCGCGCACATGGGGCTTGTCGCCCTTGGCATTGCGGACTTCGAACAGGGCGCCGTCTTCTTTGCGCGCCGCCCACAGTGAGGCGCGAGCGGGCAAGAACAGGGGCGTCTTGAACTCGACGATCACCTCGGCCTGGTCCACGTCCTCACGCGGCATCAGGGCTGACAAAGCGCGGGCCTTGGTCCACATACCGTGTGCAATCGCTTTGCGAAAGCCCAAGAACTTGGCGGTGATGGCCGACAGGTGGATGGGGTTGATGTCGCCAGACACACGGCCGTAGCTGCGGCCAATGCCCGCGCCGGCAAAGAAGTCGGCTTGGTGAGACAAAGGCGCATCGTCCACCAAAGCGCTGACATAGGGCGTGCCCTTGGGGTTGCGCACGCCCAGGCGCAGCAGCGTCCAGGTGCTCTCCCACACCACATCAGCGCCACGCAAAGCGCGCGCATGCAGTGTGAACACCTGGCCCTTGTCGTGGGCATAAAGCTCGCCAGTGCGCATTTCAATGCGCAACTCGTCACCCGCTTTGATGCGCTTGAGCAGCTTGGCGCTGTTGCCCAGGTGCACAAGGCCCATGGCGGGCCACGGGAAGCGCTTGGAGCCAAACAACATCATGGCCAGCGGGAAGGCCTCCATGTGTGGAAACAGCATGGGCACGCCGTGCGCCTTGCTGAAACCGCACACCTTGGCATAAGCCGCGACCTTCTTGGCGTCGACCACCACGCGCGGACGCACGTAGGTGACCTCGGGCAAGGCCTCGACCACGCCGGGCCGCTTGCTGGACGAGCGCAAAGCGCCGATGTTCAGCGCGATGGCGCTGGGCAGTTTGTTGACTTCGATGATTTTCATCGTGACCTTCAATCAGCCGGCGTCAAGCGCCAATCAGGCTTTGGCCGCACACACGGATCACGTTGGCCGTCAGGCCGCTGGATGCGGGGTGGGCGAACCATGCAATGGCTTCAGCCACGTCCACAGGCTGACCGCCTTGGCTCATGGAGTTCATGCGGCGACCACCTTCGCGGATGGCGAACGGAATGGCCGCCGTCATTTGCGTTTCAATGAAACCAGGCGCCACGGCGTTGATGGTGATGCCATGCTCCGCAAAGATCGGGGCGGTGCTTTGGACCATGCCGATCACGCCCGCCTTAGAGACTGCGTAGTTGGTCTGACCCATGTTGCCAGCGATGCCCGAAATCGACGAGACGCAGACAATGCGGCCGCCCGATTTGATCGCACCCGAGTTGACCAGCGCCTCGTTGATGCGCTCTTGGGTCGAGAGGTTGACGTTGACCACGAGCTGCCAGATGTGCTCTTTCATGTTGGCCACGGTCTTGTCGCGGGTGATGCCAGCGTTGTGCACCACGACGTCCCAGCCGCCATCGGCCTTGGCCGCGTCTACCAGCTTTTGTGGGGCTTCGGCCGAGCCGATGTCCAGCGCCAATGCCGTACCGCCGAGCTTCTTGGCCACTTCGTTCAAGCCTTCTTGCGCTTGAGGCACGTCCAGACAGATCACCTGGGCGCCGTCACGGGCGAAGACTTCGGCAATCGCCGCACCAATGCCGCGCGAGGCACCGGTGACCAGCACCTTCTTGCCGGCGAATGGCTTGTTCCAGTCAGCCGGCGTGGTCAATGGACCCACGGGTTGGCCGACGCGGATGACCTGGGCAGACACGTAGGCCGCACGAGGCGACAGCAAGAAGCGCAGGGTCGACTCGATGTTGCCTTCGGCACCTTCGGAGACATAGACCAGCTGCGAGATGCTGCCCTTTTTGAGCTCCTTGCCCAGCGAGCGCGTCATGCCTTCCAGCGAGCGCTGAACAGTGGCCTTGCGGTGCGACTTGCACTCTTCAGGTGGGCGACCCAGGATCACCACACGGCCGCATGGCAGCAGCGAGCGAGCAGCGTCGTGGAAGAACCAGTACAGCGCATCCGACTGGGTGCTGTCTTCGAGGCCGGTGGCGTCGAACACCAAGGCCTTGACCTTCTCGCCTGGCTTGCCGTTGGCACCCCAGCGACCGGTGGTCAAGCCGGCCTTGTTGGCCACCGACACCCACTGAGGCAGCTTGTCATGGGCCAGGCTTTGCGCGCCAATGCGGCTGAAAACGCCAGCCAGTGCTTCGAGCAACTGTGGCTCGCCGCCACCGCCGACCAACACCGAGCCCTTGATGACGGGTTGGCCTTCGCTGTAACGCTCCAATGGCAATGGCTTGGGCAAACCCAAGGCATTGATGAGCTTGGCGCCCATGGGCGAGTTGGCAAAGTCAAGGTATCCGTCTTTCATGCGAAGAGCTCCTGGTGAGTCATGCCTGCGAACGTGAACAGTTGCGTCAGGTGGGTGGCGTGAGTTGACTTGCCCCACTGGCAAGTCAGCGACAAAGGCATGCCCAAGAGGGCAGCCGAACGGGTATCGACGGATGGCATCATCGATCGATCAATCAGGGCTGAGCGGCCACGGTGGCGGCCACATCAAGGGGTGCACTGGCCGCGGCACCGCGCACCGTGCCACCAGACAGCAACACGATGCTGTCAAACAAGGTGTTCTCAGTGGGGCCGGGCAAAGGCGCCTTGAGCGCGGCAACCATCAGCGCGGCCAGGCGCGACAAGATCATGGCCTCGTCGTCGCCCTTGCCTTGCGTGAACTCGCGGATCAGGCGCTGGGTGTTGCCGCCGGCCAGCACGCCCGACAAGGCGCCCATGGCGAAATTCAAGCGAAAGCCCAGGTCTTCGCGGCCCAGGTCAGGCAGCGTGCGCTGGAAGGCAAAGAAAAAGCGGCCGAGCGTCTGCAGGTAGTGCGTATTGATGAAGTCGCGAACGACAGGCGACGGGTCGGTGTACGCACGCCCCAAGAAGTGCAAGTAGCGGTCAGACGAGGCCACATTGCTGCGCGACATGCGCACGGCCGGCAAGAACATCGCCACCAGCACATGCTCGCAAGTGAGCTTCTCGCCCAAACTGGCTTCAAACAAGTCCAACATGGCGACCCGGCTCTCGTTGAGCGGGTCAAGCTGGCGTGCCAGCACGGCTTGGATGAGCGCGTCTTTGCTGCCAAAGTGGTAGTTGACCGCCGCCAAATTGACCCCAGCCGCACTGGTGATCTGTCGCATGGACATGGACTCGAAGCCGCCCGAGACGAACAGCGTTTCCGCCGCGTCCAAGATGCGCGTCTTCGTGTCGGCTGGTGAAAGCCGGGGCGAGGCCTGAGGCATGGTCTGCTTGTCTCCGGAGTACGAACGTTTCAAACGCCCGTTTCATCAATGGCGCGTATGGTATTGCAGACCTGACCTCGCTGTGCGCCCTGTGCACAAGAAAATTTCGCCTCGCCCCCCACGATCCGGGGGCCTCGGTCAAACACGATACAGTCACCGACGCTGCAAACACCCCCCCCGTACACCCATGGCCACCATCCTGTACCTGACCCAAATTCAATTCGAACATGGCGCGATCAAGCTGCTGGCTGCCGAGTGCGAACGCGTCGGTATCCGCCGCCCCTTGGTGGTGACCGACGCTGGCGTGCGCGCAGCAGGTGTCTTGCAAAAAGCCTTGGACGCCTTGGGTGATTTGCCCGTCACGGTGTTCGACCAGACGCCGCCCAACCCCACCGAGTCCGCCGTGCGCGCCGCCCTGGCCGCATGGCAAGCGGGCCAATGTGATGGCCTGATCGCTGTCGGCGGTGGCTCCAGCATCGACTTGGCCAAAGGTCTGGCCATCATGGCCACGCACCCTGGCCCGCTGACCGACTACGCCACCATCTTGGGCGGCTCGCCCAAGATCACCCCGCAGGCTGCGCCCTTGATTGCCGTGCCCACCACGGCCGGCACGGGCAGCGAGGTGGCGCGCGGCGCCATCGTGATCGTCGACGATGGGCGCAAGCTGGGCTTCCACTCTTGGAACCTCATGCCCAAGGCGGCCATTTGCGACCCTGAGCTGACCCTGGGCCTGCCCCCTGCCCTGACCGCCGCCACTGGCATGGACGCCATCGCGCACTGCATGGAAACCTTCATGGCACCGGCCTTCAACCCGCCGGCAGACGGCATCGCGCTCGATGGCTTGGCGCGCGCTTGGGCCCACATTGAGCGCGCCACCAAAGACGGCAGCGACCGCGAGGCACGACTCAACATGATGAGCGCCTCCATGCAAGGCGCCATGGCGTTTCAAAAGGGCTTGGGGGCGGTGCACAGCCTCAGCCACAGCCTGGGCGGCGTCAACCCAAGGCTGCACCACGGCACGCTCAACGCCATGTTCCTGCCAGCGGTGGTCGCCTTCAACGCTCAGGCCGAATCCATCCAGAAAGAGCGCCGCCTGGAGCGCATGGCCCACGCCATGGGCTTGGCCTCAGGCAGCGACATCCCGCAGGCCATCCGCGACCTCAACGCCCGACTGGGTCTGCCGACAGGTCTGGCTGAGATGGGCGTGCAGCGCGATTGGTTTGACAAGATCGTGGCTGGCGCCATGGCCGACCATTGCCACAAGACCAACCCGCGCATTGCCACCGAGCAGGACTACATCGACCTGCTGTCGGCCTCGATGTGAGCTGAGACGGCCGCGCCTGGCGCCACCGCAGACAGGCGCGTGACCATGACCTGGTCGATCTTGTAGCTGTCCACGTCCATCACCTCGAAGCGGTAGACGCCCCACTCCACCGCGTCGGTGCGTTTGGGGATGCGTCGCAGCATCACCATCAAAAAGCCCGCCAGCGTGTCGTAGTCCTCTTGCAACGGCAACTCGCCCAGGTCCAGGGCGCGCAGCACATCAGGGATGGGCGTGATGCCATCGATCAGCCACGAGTTGGCATCGCGCTGAACGATCTGCTCTTCGTCCAGGGTGGTGACCAAGCCACCCATCACGGTGCTCATCACGTCGTTGATGGTGATGATGCCCACCACCAGGCTGTACTCGTTGACGATCACGGCCAAGTCTTCGCTGGTGTGCCTGAACTGGGTCAGCACCTCCGACAGCGTGAGCCGGTCGGGCACTACCAGCACCTTGTTGACCAAGCCGTCGGCCCGCAATGAAATGGGTTGGGCCTTGAGCACGCGGCTGAGCAGGTGTTTGGACTCCACATAGCCCACCACGTGGTCAATGTCACCGTCGCACACCAAGTAGGTGGAATGAGGGTATTGGTCGACGCGCGCGCGGATCAGGGTCTCGCTGTCGTCGAGCAAAAAGTAAACGATGCGCTCGCGGCTGGTCATGGCACTGGTCACCGTGCGCGTGTCCAACTCAAACACGTTTTCAATGACCTGGTGCTCGCTGGCATCCAGCACGCCGGCCTGGGCGCCAGCCTCGGCCATGGCACGGATGTCGCCAGAAGTGATGGCGTCATCGCGCCGCTCGGGCAAGCCAAACAGCTTGAACAAGCCATCGGTGAGCCGACTGAAGAACCACACCACCGGACGGAAGAGCGCCAGGAACAAGCGCATCGGGCCCACCACGCGGATGGCCACACGCTCTGGGGCGACCATGCCCAGGCGCTTGGGGAACAGGTCAGCCAACAACACAAACAAGCTGGTCACCAACAAAAATGACACCAGCAAGCCCACGGTTTCGGCCCGCTCAGGCGAGACATGCAAAGCGCGCAAAACCTCTTGGATGGCCGGCGAGAAGGCGCCCTCGCCCAAGATGCCGCCCAAAATGGCCACGCTGTTTTGCCCGACCTGGATCACCGTGAAGTAGTCACCGGGATGGTCTTGTACATCCATGACCTGCTGGGCACGCGCATCGCCTTGGTCCAGCAATTGCCGCAAACGCACACGGCGCGAGGCCGCCACCGACAACTCGGCCGTCGAGAAAAACGCGCTGACCGCGATCAGGGTCGCAATCAACAAAAAGCTGACAGTTGGCTCCATGTGCTCAGTATCGCCTGATCAGGCCCAGATCGCAGCGCAGCGCCTGCCTCAAAGGGGTTGGACCTGGTCCACAGGGCAACCTTGGGCCAGCCATGCTTGCCACTCATCGGCCAAGCGTTCGCTCTCCAGCACAGCCTGCGACCATTGCGCAATGCGTTGCGGCGTGCTCAAGCCCGTGAAGTCGGTACGGTCAGGCAATTTACCGCCCGGCAAGGTCTTGACCCACTGGGGGTTCGGCGCCAGCAGCACCATGTTGTCCAGGCCAGACGTGGCCTTGTGGCGCCACTTCAAGGCCTTGTCCAACCAACCGGGGACGACCTGCCTTTGGAAATGGGGATACAGCACCAAGCCGGAGGCCATGCGGTTGTAGGGCCAGTGGAAGTGGTAGTCGACCAAGCCGCCGTCCCAATGGGCACCTTTGCGGGCGCCAGGGATGTCGTGCACCGCCTCCAGCATGAAGGGGATGCTGCATGACGCGAGCATGGCTTGCATGAAGTTGTGCTGCGCTAGGCGCACATGGGCGGTGGGCAGGTCACGCAGGGTCAAGGGCAGATCGGGGCCGGTGGCCGAAAACACCGTGCGCTCTAAAAACAAGCCCACCGCTTTGCGCGAGGCCGCGTTACCCAGCGTCAAACCCGCAAAGCCCAAGCCCGTTCGCCACGGGCCAGCACGCCGCAAAACCTGACGGCTGCGCGAGGTCAAGATGTGCAACTGAAAGCGCGGGTGGGCCAACAAAGCCGCCGTGTCCGCACCAAAAAAGTCTTGCAAGGTTTGCGTGAAGCCCGCCGTGATGCGTTGGGCGCTGGGCATCTTGCGGCCGGCCTCAGGCTCGATGTGCTGGTGGATGTAGCCATGCGCCAAGCGCCTCAAAGCGTCGACCGGGTCGGGCATGGCGGCGGTGGCCATGCGCCAGGCGCCGATTGAGGCACCCACCAAATGCACCGTGTGCTGGCCCTGCGGCAGCCAGTGCCCAAACAGGTGCTGGTCAAGGTGGTTGAGGATCAAGCCTTTGGGGCCGCCGGCTGCGGCCGGCACCAAAGCAATGTCGCGCGGCTGCAGCCCTTGCGCAGCGATGTGCCGCAAAGCTTGAGGGCCAGCATGGATGTGGAGTGCCTTCATACAGCTTGCAAGCATACGGCCGCACAGCGCCTTGCGCAGGTGTAGGCTGGGGTGTGATTCAAATGAGGCCACGCGAAGCACCATGCCCAAACCATCAGACCGACACCACTACCGCTTTCATTTGCCGTTTGCGCACCTTGCATCGGTGTTTGGCGACGACTGGTTCGCCCTCAAGGCCGAGGCCTTTGCGCGCTTTTTTGGCACGCCCACCTTTTTGATTTCGCAAACGCTGGTGGTGATCGTGTGGATCGCCATCAACGTCTCGGGTGCGACGCACTTTGACGTCTACCCCTTCATCTTGCTCAACCTGGCCTTCAGCCTGCAAGCGGCCTATGCGGCGCCCTTGATCTTGCTGGCGCAAACACGTCAAGCCGACCGAGACAAGGCCCAGACCGAAGCAGACGCCATGCACCGCGAGGCTTTGGCGCAGGCCAGCGAGCAACGCGAACTGTTCGCCAGCCAGCAAAACGCCCAGCTGCTGGTGTTGGTGCAGCAAAACACCGAACTGACCGCCATCACCAAGGCACTGAGCGAGCGCATCGAGCAACTCACGCGCGAGATCCATGGCAAGTTCATTGCCACAGAGCCCGCGCCAGCCGCAGCCGCCCCTGATTCAGCGCTTGGTCTGTAACTTCGCAAAGGCCGCAGCCATGGCCGAGTTGGCCGCGCCTGATGGGGCCGGTGCCGAGGCGCCACGCCCACCGCCGCCCATGCGCTCGTTGCGCGCCGCGGGCTTGAAGCCGTTGTCGCGCGCAGCTCCAGCACCTTTCGGCCCCGTGGCCGCATCGAGCTTCATGGTCAAAGAGACACGGTTGCGGGCAAGGTCAACTTCCAACACCTTGACCTTGACGATGTCGCCCGTCTTGACCACCTCGCGCGCGTCGGTCACGAACTTGTTTGACAACTGGCTCACGTGCACCAAGCCGTCTTGGTGCACACCCAGGTCCACAAAGGCCCCGAACTGCGCCACGTTGCTCACGGTGCCTTCCAGAACCATGCCTTCTTTGAGGTCCTTGAGGTCTTCCACACCGTCGTTGAAGCGCGCCACCTTGAAGTCGGGGCGCGGGTCACGGCCGGGCTTTTCCAGCTCGGTGATGATGTCCTTGACGGTGATGGCGCCAAACTTGTCATCGGCAAACAGCTCGGGCTTGAGGGTGCGCAGCACCTCGCTCTTGCCCACCAACTCGCCCGCCGAGCGGCCCGTGGCAGCGGCCATCTTCTCGACCACGCCATAGGTCTCGGGGTGCACGCCAGACAAGTCCAGCGGGTTGTCACCCCCACGGATGCGCAAGAAGCCTGCCGCTTGCTCAAAGGTCTTCGCGCCCAAGCCAGCCACATCCATCAATTGCTTGCGGTTGCGGAAAGCGCCGTTCGCATCGCGCCAACGCACGATGTTGTTGGCCACGGCAGCGCTCAAGCCCGACACCCGCGACAGCAGCGGCGCAGACGCGGTGTTCAGGTCCACGCCCACGGAGTTCACGCAGTCTTCGACCACGGCATCCAGCGTCTTGGCCATCTCGCTTTGGTTGACGTCGTGCTGGTACTGGCCCACGCCAATGCTCTTGGGGTCGATCTTGACCCTGTCTCTTATACACATCTGACGCTGCCGACGATCTTACGCGTGTAGATCTCG
>JAVLFO010000329.1:0-3264 GCA_046052805.1 Aquabacterium sp.
GGCCGTGGCCGTGCTCGCCAAATCGGCCAAGGTGCGTGCTGACAGGACGTCACGAACCTGCACCAGCCAGCCCGCTTGGCGCAGTCGCTCTGCCATTTGAACGACCATCAGAGAATGTCCGCCCAGGTCAAAGAAGCGATCCGTGCGGCTGACCTGTGGCAGGCTCAGCAGCTCACACCACACCTGCGCAATGGCCACTTCAGCCTCGCTTGTTGGTGCCATGAAGTCGGGCGAAGACGCCAGCGCATCGGCCGGTGCCAAGCCCTCCGACCACATGCGGCGCAGCACTGCGCGGTCGACTTTGCCGCTGGCATTGAGCGGCAAGCGCTCCAGCACATGGATGAGCGAAGGCACCATGTGCTCAGGCAAACCCTGTTGCAGCTGGACCTTCAGCTTGACGGCGTCCAGCGCCGATGCGTCGCCGGCCACAAAGGCCAGCAGGCGCTGTTGGCCGTGCGCGCCTTTGTCGGCCATGACCGATGCTTCCTGCACGCCGTCTTGGGCCCGCAGGGCAGACTCGATCTCGCCGGGTTCGATCCGAAAGCCGCGCACTTTGAGCTGCTGGTCGTTGCGGCCGAGGTATTCGATGCTGCCGTCCTCGCGCCAGCGCCCAAGATCGCCCGTGCGGTACAGGCGGGCATCGTCGTGCGCTGCGTCTGCATCGGGCACAAAGCGTTCGGCCGTCAGCTCAGGTCGGTGCAGGTAACCTCGGGCCACACCCCTGCCGCCGATGCAGATCTCGCCAACCACGCCGGGCGGCACTGGGCGCATGTGCGCATCCAAGATGCGAATGTGCGTACCCGCCAAGGGACGCCCGATGGGCAAGGCCGCAGCCTGATCGGCAGAGGCGGTATCCACTGGCGACGAGGCGGTCGCATCGATCACATGCACGCTGACGCACACCGACGCTTCGGTGGGCCCGTAGGCATTGACGAAGCGTGGCACTTGCGCATATTGACGTGCCAAATCCGTGGGGCAAACGTCTCCGCCCACGATCAAGGTTTCGAGGGTGCTTGCCGCGTCACCCAATGGCCAAGCACTCAGCACGGCGGGCGAGAGCAAGACGTGTGTGATGCGCAGGCGGCGCAGGGTGTTTTGCAAGGGCGGGCCGGGCAGCAGCTCATCGGCAGCCGCCATGTGCAAGCTGCCGCCCACACCCAGTGCCATCAGCCATTCCCACACCGAGGCATCGAAGCTGAAAGACGCGCATTGCAAGACGCGTACACCCGCGTGAAGCCTCAACGGCTGCACGCTGGCCCTCAGCAGGTTGACGGCACCGCGGTGTTCGACCATCACGCCTTTGGGCTGGCCCGTGGAGCCCGAGGTGTAGATGACGTAGGCCAGGCTGGATGGCACCAGCGCGATTGCTGGCGACGCCAAGGCATCTGCTGCACCGGCTTGAAGAGCTTGCTGTGTCGCGGGCTCGTCCAGGTTCACCACGCGGCAGCCCGCGCCATCCAAGGACGCCGTCTCAGCGCCCACCAGCATCACCGCCGGTTGGGCGTCTTGCAAGATGTAGGCGATGCGCTCTGGCGGGTAGCTCGGGTCAATGGGCAAATAGGCACCACCGGCTTTGAGCGTGGCCAGCAAGCCGATGACCATGTTGGCGCCCCGCTCAACCGCGATGGCAACCAGGCTGTCTGGCCGGATGCCCAATTGCACCAAATGCCTTGCCAGGCGGTTGGCTTGCGCATCCAGTTCGGCGTACGTCCAACTCCGATCGCCTTGTGTCAGGGCCTGCGCATGAGGGTGGCGTTGGGCGTTGCGCTCAAAGGCGGTGTGGGCCAGGTCTTCGTCGAAGCTGCCTTGTGGGTCAAAGTCCAATACGTCTGCGCTGCGGTCACCCCAAGCCTTCAGTTGCTGTGTAAGGGCGGGCGGCAGGATGTTCAGCTGCTTGGCTTGCAGCTGGCGGCTTTCATCAGCCAGCGCGCTGCAGAG
The DNA here is from genome assembly GCA_046052805.1 of Aquabacterium sp. GTDB lineage: Bacteria > Pseudomonadota > Gammaproteobacteria > Burkholderiales > Burkholderiaceae_C > Aquabacterium. The sequence goes on from JAVLFO010000329.1 coordinate 1,939, forward strand.
CGCCGCCAAGGCCTGCGCGAAGCAGGCGTTGATGAGCACTGCGTTGGCAGGCGCATGGGTCTGGGTGCTCAGGCTGATGCCAGCGTGGCCATAGTCGTCAACCGACACCGTCAGGGGGTAGTTGGTACGCTCTTGGCTGGCGACCACGCTCACGCCTGGCAATGCAGCCAAGCCTTGCTGTTCGCCCTCGCTGTGGCGGTAGTTCAGCACAGCGCTGAACAAAGGCACGTCGTTGGGCACGCCGCTGCAACGTTGCGCCATGGCCAGCGACGCATGCTCGTGTCCAAGCAAGGTCAACAGGTCGCGATGGGTGTGCTGCACCAAGTGGTGAACATCCGTGCCGTCCACGTCCAGGCGAATGGGCAAGGTGTTGACGAACAAACCCATGGCCGCGCCTGCCGCACCGGCTTGCAATCGGCCCGACATCACGCTGCCAAACACCACATCGGTGGCGGCACCATCGCCATTGCTGCTGGCACAACCCTGCACAACCAGTGCCCAGGCCACATGCACCAGCGCCGCCATGCCCACGCCGTGCGCTCTGGCTTGCTGACGCAAGCTGCTGACCAGCGCCGTGTTCAATGGCCGACGGTCTTCGCTCAGTTGGGCGCCATCGCCATGCACATCGACCAAGTCAAAGGGTGTGCACGGCGCATCCACCGAGGCCAATCGGGCAGTGAAGTAGCTTTGTGCATCCGGCGCAGCGCTGCGGCTCTGAACCTGGGCCACATGGTCGCTGTAGCCCACGGGCTTGGGCAGCAAGGCCATCTGGCCTTGCATGCAGGCGAAGACCTCTTGCAAGACCATCTCCAGCGAGACGTGGTCGCAAATGATGTGGTGTACCGAGAGCAGCAAGAGGCAGGGGCCATCTGCATCTGGCATGCCGTTCGCCCACTTTTCAGGCGCGGCTTGCAGACGCATCAAGGGAGCTTGGTTCAGGTCGATGTGCTGCAGCGCCGGGTCCATCAAGGCCCGCATTTGCTGGCGCACGCTGTGTCCGCACCGATCTGGATCGTTCAGGGCCACGGTGTCGAGTGTCAAAGGCGCATCGCGCCAGACCACTTGCACGGGCTCTGGCAGGTCTGACCATGCCAAGGAGGTGCGCAACACATCGTGTCGCTGAACGACGGTGCGCAGCGCGCTGACAAAGTCGTGGAGCCTGTGAGTTGTGTCGAATGCCAGCAGCAAGGGCAGTACGTAGGCATCGCCCTGGGCCGGGTGCAGCAGGCGGTGAAACAGCATGCCTTGTTGCACAGGCACCAGTGGGTAGATGTGCTGCACATTGGCTGCGCCACCCGGCACGGTGGTGAGCAGTGCGTCGATCTG
>JAVLFO010000330.1:0-2085 GCA_046052805.1 Aquabacterium sp.
CGCCAGTGCGGAAGAAGCCATCGGCCGTCATGACCTTGGCGGTCTCGTCAGGGCGGTTCCAGTAACCGGCCATCACCTGTGGGCCGCGGATGCAGATCTCGCCCACACCGCCCACGTCCAAATGATTGCCATCGTCATCGATGATGGCCGCCTCAGTTGAAGGAATCGGGTAGCCAATGGCACCATTGAACACGGTGTTGTCCAGGCGATTGACGGTGGCCACCGGTGAGGTCTCTGACAAGCCATAGCCCTCAACAATCGGGCAACCCGTGACCTTGAGCCACTTCTCGGCGGTGGCTTGCTGCACCGCCATGCCGCCGCCGTTGGACAGCTTCAGGCCCGAGAAGTCCAGCTTGGCAAAGTCCGGGTGATTGACCAAGCCATTGAACAAGGTGTTGACCGCAGGGAACATGTTCACGCGGTAGCGCTGCAGGGTCTTGATGAAGCCCGGGATGTCGCGTGGGTTGGCGATCAGGATGTTCATGCTGCCCATGCGCGTGCCCATCAGGAAGCACACGGTCAGCGCGAAGATGTGATAGAGCGGCAAGGCGCACACAACGACCAGCTGCTCGCCATGGAGCTTGCTCAGTGCGGGCTTGAACCAAGCCTCGTTTTGCAAGATGTTGGCCACCACATTGCGGTGCACCAGCGTGGCGCCTTTGGACACACCGGTCGTGCCGCCGGTGTACTGCAAGAAGGCGACATCATCGAGCGTCAAAGTGGGCTTGGCGTACTTGGCGCCTCGCCCAGCTGCGATGGCCTTGTTGAACGCCGTCACCTTGGTCTTGGCGTTGTTGGGCAAGGTGAAGGCCGGCACCATTTTCTTGACATGGCGGACCACGAAGTTCACCACAGCACCCTTGACCATGGGCAGCAAGTCGCCCATGGCGGCCAACACAATGTGCTTGACCTCGGTGCGCGCCACAACCTCTTGCAACGTGATCGCGAAGTTCTCGAGGATCACGATGGCTTCAGCGCCCGAGTCTTTGAGCTGATGCTCCAACTCACGCGGCGTGTAGAGCGGGTTCACATTGACCACCACATAACCCGCACGCAGCACGGCCGCAATGGCCACGGCGTATTGGGGTACGTTGGGCATCATCAAAGCGACGCGCGCGCCCTTGCTCAAACCTTGGGCTTGCAACCAAGCCGCGAACGCATGAGACAACTCATCGATCTGCTCGAAGGTCCAATGCGCGTCCATGAACGACAACATGTCACGCTTGGCGTGTTGCTTGAAAGACTGGTCCAACAAGTCGACCACAGACGCATATTCGCTGGGGTTGATTTCGGCCTGAACACCGGGCTCATAGCTGGTGAGCCAAGGTCTGGAGATGGTCATGCGTCGTCCTCTTCAAGTTGATGTGAGCAGATCAAGCGAGCCCATGCAGCGCCGCACGCGCTGAAAGCAATGCATGGATTCTGCAACATTCGCGCACAAGGGTATTCCCCAGAATCACAAAGCCGGCGTTGGATCGCCAGACGCCGACAGACCCTGTACAAGGCGTCGCCAACCCTCATCCTCGGGTACAAGCCCGAGGACCGCAAGGCACAATCCCACGTCAATTTGACTCACAATGTTTCCTTCTTTGCGGCTCCAATTCAAGGGAATGACCAGACATGGTTGACCGATCCATTGATCACCCCCTCACACCCAAACGACGCTGGTTTCTGAAGACCGCGCTGGCCATCGGCGCGGTCGGTGCCACGCTGGGTGGACTTGTCTACTGGCATCGCGGCGTGAGCAACGGCAAGCTCACCGAACACGGTCGTGACGTCTTCCGTGGACTGGCACTCGGCTTCGTCGGCCCCATGCTGCCCAAAGACAAGGCCGAGCGCGAAGCGATCTTGGAGGGCCACCTCAAACACCTTGAGGTCTTCCTCAACGGGATGCCCAACGTGCTGCAAATCGAGATCAATGCCGTGGCTGGCTTGCTGGGCAACATGCCCACACGCCGCATGCTCACCGGCCTGGGCAGCAGCTGGACGTCGGCGTCTGAAGACGAGATCGCGCAAGCCATCGAGACCATGCGCATGAACCCCCTGCCAACCACGCGCTTGACCTACCAGGTCGTGCGCGCGGTC
>JAVLFO010000331.1:0-3152 GCA_046052805.1 Aquabacterium sp.
ACTCGATCACCCTGGGGCTGGCCGCTTTTGGGGTGCTATCGCCGCCTTCGCGCTGGGTGGAGTCTCTGATCGCCTTGAGCGTGCTGGTGGCGGCACTCGACAACCTGCTGCCGCTCTTGCGCGGCCCTCGCTGGGCGGTGGTGTTTGGCTTTGGCTTGGTTCACGGCTTTGGCTTCGCCGGCGCTTTGCAAGACCTTGGCCTGTCGCGCAGCGAATTGGCCGCACCCTTGCTCGGCTTCAACATCGGAGTGGAGTTGGGTCAACTGGCGCTGGTGGCGGTGACCCTGCCGCTGGCCTGCTGGCTGCGGGGCACGACGCTGTACCGTCGCGTGTTCGTGGGTGCCGGATCCACCTTCATCGCTTTGATGGCGCTGATCTGGTTGATCGAGCGGGTGATGGACATCACCTTGCTGGGATGGGGCGGCTGAAGCCGCCCCAAGAGGTCGCTCAGAAAGCGTACTGCACGCCCACGCCGATCAACTGCAGCTTGCCCTTGGCACCATCGAAGACCGACTGGGTGAAGTCGGCCGACAACACGGCCTTGGCTTGCTTGGTGAAGCTGTACTCCAAGGCCAAACCACCGTAGGGCTTGGTCTTGGTTTGGACACGGTCTGTGCTTTGCAAGCCCGCGACCTCGGTCACATTGGTGCGCACACGGGCCGCCCCAGCGCGAACCACACCCGTGAGGGCAGGCGCCACGTCCATGCGCAGAACCAGTGCGGCCGTGATGGCTGAAGCGCCCACATCCGTGTTCACGGGGATCAGCTCGGGGCTCTTTTGCGTCGATGCATTGCCAAAATCAACATAGCCCACTTCGCCGGCAATCATTGGCGTGTAGCTGTAGCCCGCGTAGAGCTTGACGCCCTTGTCAGACTGTGTACAGCTGGTGGTGCCGCTGCAGTTGACCTTGGTGCGAGCGAACCCGACACCTGCACCCATATAGGTTTGCGCAAACGCACCTGCGGTGGCGCTGGCCAGCAGCGCTGTCAAAACGATCTTCTTCATGAGCATGACCTTCCGGTTGAAAAGACTTCGAACCTGCTTGTTACGCACGAGAAGCGCATTCGGTTGCACCCACACAAAAAAAGGGCGCCACGCGCCCCTTTTCGTGCCGAGCCCAGTCAGGCTCAAAAATCTTGTTCGAGTCCCAAGCCGATCAAGCGAACGTTGGACGAGCTATCGCCTCCCGCTGCTTGGATAGTGGCCTTGGTCATGTCGAGGTAGGCAACCGCCTTCAAGTCCTTCTTGATCCGGTATTCCAAGCCCAAGCCGATGTAAGGCTTTGTGCGGGTGCTCGCTGCAGAGGCCGTACCGGCCACTTTCGCATCCACGCTGGCCACGCCAAGCCGAGCAACACCGTTCAGCTCTGGCACCAGTTCAAAACGGGCGGCGGCGTTCAACACCAAGACCTTCACAGCAAACTCGAGATTGTTCGCGTCATCGGCCAGCTTGGCCCGACCAATGTCCATGTAGCCCACCTCGGCAGACAGCATCTGGTTCAGCTTGTAGCCACCGTACACCTTGTAGCCAATGGCATTGGACTCGCACTTGGTCGAGCCTGCGCAGTCCAGGTTTTGGTGCCCGATGCCGACGCCAGCACCTGCGTAGAGTTGAGCGAAAGAAGATGCGCCCATCAAAGGCAGCAACGTGGCGAGCACGAATTTTTTCATGTGACCTCGATCAGCAAAATGAACGTGCCCTCACTGTATGCAATCCTTGGCGATAAATCCCCTCTGGGTGCCCCTCGTCCAAACAGACGATGCATGCGCGATGTTTTTTGGGCACACGCGCACCCAACGTGGCACCCGGGGCAGCCGAGGGCGTATTCAGAACGCGTACTGCAAACCTACGCCCAACAAGCGCACGCTGCCCGAGGCATTGCCCGTGTCATAGCTGGTGAAGTCGGCGTCGGCCACCAACTTGAGCTGACGGTTCAGTGCAAACGACAAGCCTGCGCCGCCGTACAGCGCCAGCTGGCTGTCAGAGCGCGAACCCAGCACGGGGCGCTCGAGCTTGCCATTGACATAAGCCACACCCAAGCGACCCACCAACTGCACGGTGGGCGTGAGCGTGGCGTGCATCGCGGCAGCACCGGTCACAGCCGAGACGGTGGTCGTGCCGACGGTCTGGCCCAAGATGGATTCCTTGGCTTGGCCAAAATCGATGTAGCCCACTTCCAGCGACAAGTTGGGCACACCGCGCAACGCCAGCGGGAAGCCCACATAGGCCTTGACGCCGGTGTCATTGCCGTCGCATGACGAGGCAGCGCTGCAAGAAATGTCGGTGTGGGCTGAGCCCAGAACGCCGCCGATGTAGGCATCGGCATGGGCGAGGTTGAAAGCCAGAGCGAGGGGCAGAGCCAGAAGTGCGCGGTTTTTCATTGTCAGAGTCCTGTGCGACGCGGAGCGTCTCTAAAAGGACTTCATCGTGCCGTGAGAAACAAGCAGCATCCCCCCTGAGCGGGGGCCGGATCGGGCTGAAAACGGGTAAGGAGTGTGGGGGAATGTTTCCAGCAGCATCCGTGGTCAATTTGCAAGCTCAGAAACGCCCGATTTCCCTCGTTGGCAACACCCTTTGTGGTTCCCCCCATCCGTCATTCAACCTCCGTAGAATATTTTTTTGGATGGGCCTGAGCCCGTTCGTCACAAACTTTTACAAGCTTAGGAGTCTCATCATGAAGAAGATCGTCATCGCTGCCCTGGTTACCCTGGCAGCCGCTTCGTCCATGGCCGCCCAAAACAACGTGGGTTCCTGCGGTTGGGGCTCGAAGGTGTTCCAGGGTCAATCTGGTGTCGCCCCCCAAGTGCTGGCTGCCACCACCAACGGCACCTCCGGTAACCAAACCTTCGGCATCACCTTCGGTACCTCCGGCTGTACCCAAGACGGCGTCGTTTCGTCGTCGTGGAAGACCGCCATGTACATCGACGGCAACCGCGTGGCTCTGGCCCGTGACGCCGCCGCTGGCCAAGGCGAAAGCCTGAACGTGCTGGCCGACGTGATGGGCGTGAAGGCCGCTGACCGCGCTGCATTCGCCTCGACCATCAAGGCCAACTTCGCCACAGTGTTCGCCAACGACCAAGTCGCCGCCAACCTGAAGTCGGTGCTGGCCGCCAACGAACAGCTGTCAGGCTACGCTGCCGTCATCTGATCGA
>JAVLFO010000332.1:0-1699 GCA_046052805.1 Aquabacterium sp.
TCAAGCTCGTGGCGCAACTGGCCACCGAGCGCACCACCGAGTCGCTGGCGCTGGTGGGTCACACCGACGGCGTGGGCAATGCCAACTTCAACCAGGCGCTCTCGCTCAAGCGGGCCGATGCCGTGGGGGCGGCGTTGTCCTTGCTGGGCGTGCCCACGGAGCGCATGAAAGCGACGGGCTTTGGTTTGACCAAGCCACTGGCGCCCAACGATACCGAAGTCGGCCGCCGACTCAATCGCCGCGTCGAGATCATCGTGCTCAACGAGACCGTGGCCCACCTGAGCCAAGGTGGTCAGGCCAACCAGTTCGAGGATGCTTTCGCAAAGCTCAAAGCCGAACTGGGTGACCGCGCCGATGCGGGCGGTTTCCGCTGATCCATCCCTTTCAAACACAGGTAAACACATGGATCGCAGAACATGGATGAGCTCGCTGGCCGCGCTGGCGGCTCAGGGCTCGACCGGCTTGAACGCCGCCACGGTGGCCGCACCCAAGGCTGAGCCGCAACGCAAGCGCTTGGCAGTGGTCTTGGGCGGTGGCTCTGCCCGGGGCTTTGCCCACATCGGCGTGATCAAAGCCTTGGAAGCCGCTGGCATCAAGCCTGACCTGATCGTGGGTTGCAGCGCGGGCTCTCTGGTCGGCGCATTTTGGGCAGCAGGTTATTCCGGCAAGGACATGGAGGCCTTGGCCTACGAGGTGCAAGACAGCGCCATCTTGGGCCTGGTGACACCTGCAGCCGCGGGCAGGCGCGGCTTGCTCAGTGGCCAGTCCCTTGAAAGCTTCGTGAACCGTGGCGTGCGTGGCCGCTCCATGAACGGTTTGTTGACGCCCTTGATCACCGTGGCCACGCAATTCCCGTCAGGGCAGTTGCAGGAGTTCAAGACCGGCGATGTGGGCTTCGCGGTGCGTGCCTCGTGCAGCATCCCGGGCATCTTCTTGCCCGCCGAATTGGGGCCCGATGAGTACCTTGACGGCGGCCTCGTCAGCCCGATCCCCGTGCGCACCGCCCGGGCCAATGGCGCGACCTTGGTCGTGGCCGTGGACGTGGGCGCTGAAGACCCGAACGTTGCCCGGCAGCCCCCCTCGGGCGGCATGTTCGAGCTCATCGTTCGCTCGTTCGAGATCATGGGCAAATCGCTGCGTGAGTTCGAGTGCAAGCAAGCCGACATCGTCATTCGCCCGGATGTGGGTCGCATCAGCAGCACCGATTTTTCGTCGCGCAAAGCCCTGATCGAAGCGGGCTACAAGGCCGGAGCCCGACTGGCGCCGGTGATCTTGGCCAGCAAGTGATCGGTGCCTCTTCGGCGAGGCGGGCCGCGCTTGGACGACAATCCAGGGTCGGCCCCCTCGCCGGAGAATGCACATGAAAACCTACGACATCGAAATCCAGCGCCTGAAATCGGCCAGACACCTCAACGGCCTCATCGAAATCGGCGTGGAAGCCCTGGTGCAGTTGCGCCCAACACGCGATGGCCAGTCCACCACCAGCTCGGTGTCTTTGCCTGTGGACGACGCCCGCACGCTGCTGTTGCTGCTCAAGCAGCAGATCGCTGAGCTCGACAAGCTGCAGCCCCGCAGCCGCCGCTCGGGTCGTTGCTGATCGCTGGTGTGTCCGCAGCCAGCGCCATGACACGTCTGCAAGCCCAATGGCAACGGCTGTATGTGTCGACTTCCATGCCGCGCTCAACCAGCGCTGTGGTTC
>JAVLFO010000333.1:0-2075 GCA_046052805.1 Aquabacterium sp.
GGTTGATGTGCTCGTCGATGCGTCCGGGCATGTCGACTTCAGACGAGTCGATCTCGAACCAACCCTGCGCCGACTCATCGCCATCGCGGCGCATGAAGGCCGTGCCGCGCACATCGGTGATCTTCTCGACCGGCTCGCGCGCAGCCAGGCGATGCGCTACTTCAACGATGGCACGCTCGGCGTTGCCGTAGAGCAGCAGATCGGCCTTCGAGTCGACGAGGATGGAGCGGCGAACCTTGTCTTGCCAGTAGTCGTAGTGGGCGATGCGGCGCAGCGAGGCCTCGATGCCGCCCATGACGATGGGCACCTCGGGGTAGGCCTCTTTGCAGCGCTGGGCGTAGACCAGCGAGGCGCGGTCGGGGCGTTTGCCGCCTTGGCCGCCGGGCGTGTAGGCATCGTCGCTGCGGATTTTGCGATCGGCCGTGTAGCGGTTAATCATCGAATCCATGTTGCCGGCGGCCACGCCCCAGAACAGGTTCGGTTTGCCCAGCACTTTGAAGGGGTCGGCGCTTTGCCAGTCGGGTTGGGCAATGATGCCCACGCGGAAGCCCTGGGCTTCGAGCACGCGGCCGATCACCGCCATGCCAAAGCTGGGGTGGTCAACGTAAGCGTCGCCGGTGACGATGATGATGTCGCAGCTGTCCCAGCCGAGCTCGTTCATCTCTTCGCGGCTCATGGGCAAGAACTTGGCCCGGCCAAAGCGCTTGGCCCAATACGGCCGGTAAGCCGTCAGGGGCTTGGCGGTTGGGGTGCTGATGGCAGATGAGGCTTGGGACACGGCGCGGGTGGGGCAGGCCACAGGGCCTTGCCTGCAAGATGGGCAACCCTGTATTGTGCCCGCTGGGCCACCTTTTGTGTGCTTTTCAGGGCCTTAGGGCCCCCTCGGGCAAGGGCTTTGGCGCGGGGTCTCAGCCTTTGTCGCGGGCTTGTTCAGCGCTTGAACAAGCCCAACACCTTGCCGCCAGCCGTGACCCCGAGCAGCACCAGGCCGCCCGAGACCAGTCCCACAACGGCATCGATCACCGTGGATGTGACCGGCGCCAGCACCGAGCCGATGCCGGGCCAAGCCGCCACCGCCTCTTGCGCATGGTGGATCAGGTCGTGCGCGCCGGGCAAGCCGTGCGTGATGATGCCGCCACCCACCAAGAACATGGCCACTGTGCCGGCCAGCGTCAGCAGCTTCATCAACTTGGGCGCGGCACTCAGCAGGCCTTGGCCCAGCGCGCGTTGCAAGGGGCGGCCGCCTTTGGCATCGGCTTGCTGCCTCAGGTGCAGGCCCGCGTCGTCCATCTTCACGATGGCCGCGACAAAGCCATACACGCCCACGGTCATCAGCACGGCGATGCCTGCCAGCACGCTGAACTGCGTCAACAAACTGGTGCCGGCCACCGTGCCCAGCGCAATGGCGATGATCTCGGCCGACAAGATGAAGTCGGTGCGGATGGCGCCTTTGATTTTGTCGCGCTCATAAGCCACCAAGTCCACCTTGGGGTCTGACAAGGCCTGAACCAGCGCTTCGTGCTGCGCTTCGTTTTCGTCGGCGCTGTGCAAAAAGCGATGCGCCACCTTCTCGAATCCCTCAAAGCACAGGTAGGCGCCTCCCACCATCAGCAAGGGCGTGATCAACCAGGGCGCAAAGGCGCTGATGGCCAAGGCGGCAGGCACCAAGATGGCTTTGTTGCGCATCGAGCCCTTGGCCACGGCCCACACCACGGGCAACTCGCGCTCGGCGGTCACGCCCGAGACTTGCTGGGCATTGAGCGCCAGGTCGTCACCCAGCACCCCGGTGGTCTTTTTGGCGGCCACTTTCGTGAGCAAGGCCACGTCATCGAGCACCGTGGCGATGTCGTCCATCAATGCGAGCAGGCTAGACGCCATCTTCAAGTCCCTGTGTGTGGGTGTGGTTGAGGCTCAGTCGTCGCTGAGCAGGCGGGCCTTGACCTTCTTGCCCTTGACCTTGACGCTGTTGAGCAAGCCCACCGCGCTGCCGGCGATGCTGCGCTCAATCGCCACGTAGGTGTGGAAGTCGGTGACGTTGATTTTGCCAATGCTGCTGCCTTGCAGGCCGGCTTCGC
>JAVLFO010000334.1:0-2514 GCA_046052805.1 Aquabacterium sp.
GCCTTGCGCGGGCTGAGCACCGATGGCGTTCACGCCATGAGCACCGACCAGGTGGCCGCTTTGTCGACCGCACAGGTGACGGCTTTGAGCACCGGCCAGGTGGCCGCGATCACCACCGATGGCGTTGAGGCCTTGAGCACGGCACAGGTGCAGTCTTTGGCATCTGCCCAAATTCGCGCTTTGGGCACCGAACAGATCGTGGCCCTGACAACCTTGCAGGTCAGCAACTTGACCTCTGCGCAAGTGACGGCGCTCGGTACCTCGCAGGTGGCCGCCATTGCCACCGATGACATCGCTGCCTTGGGCACCACCCAGGTCAAGGCATTGGCCAGCGCGCAGGTGGCCGCTTTGACGACCAACCAGGTTGCGGCCATCGAGACGCAAGACCTGACCGCGATGACGACCACTGCCATTCGCGGGCTGACCACCGAGGGCGTGGTCGCTTTGACCACCGACCAGGTGGCCTCTTTGACAACCATGCAGGTGTCGTCCTTGACCACGACACAGGTGGCCGCCGTGGCCACCGACGACGTGCAGGCGCTGACCACCACGCAGATCAAGTACCTGTCTTCTGGGCAGATCCGCGCCTTCCAGACCACGCAGATTGACGCGCTGACCACCGACCACGTGGGCGCTTTGAGCACGGTTCAAACCTCTTCGCTGACGACCTCGCAGGTCGCGGCCATCAACACCACCGACGTCGCTGCCCTGGGCACCAACCAATTGCGCGCGCTGACCAGCTCGCAGGTGGCGGCTTTGGCGTCGAGCCAAGTTGCCGCACTGGACACCGGCAACATCACCGCGCTGAGCACAACGGCCTTGCGTGGTTTGACCACCGAAGGCGTCGTGGCCCTGACCACCGACCAGATCGCCAACCTCAGCACCACCCAAGTGGCCGGCTTGACCACCACGCAGGTGCAAGCCATCACCACGGGCAGCTTGGATGCCCTGACCACCACGCAGATCAAGGCGCTGGCAACCACGCAGGTGCAAGCCTTGCGCACCGAGCAGGTCGTGGCACTGACCACTGGCCAGGTCAACGCATTGACCACGGGGCAGGTGGGCGCCTTGAGCACCAGCCAGGTCGCGGCCATCACCACCGACAGCTTGAGCTCCTTGGGCACGCTGCAGGTCCGCTCGCTGACCAGCGCGCAAGTGGCCGGCTTGAGCACCGATCAGGTCGCAGCCATCACCACCGACCGCATCACCTCGCTGGCTTCGGTGGCCTTGCGTGGCATGACCACCGCCGGCATCCAGGCTTTGACCACCGACCAGGTGGCCGCACTGGGCACCGCCCAGGTGGCCGGCTTGACGACCACGCAGGTGGCCGCCATTGCCACCGATGACATCAATGCCCTGACCACCACCCAGATCAAGGCGATCACCACCGCCCAACTGGCTGCGCTGGGCAGCCACCAGCTGGCAGCGTTGAACGCCGATCAGGTGGGCGCATTGACGTCGGCCCAGGTCACGGCCTTGAGCACCTCGCAAATCGCCGCCTTTGAAACCGCCGACGTGGCTGCGTTTGGCACCACCCAGATCCGCGCTTTGAGCAGTGCCCAAGTGGGCGCCATGACCACCGACCAAATCGCCGCGATTGAGACGGCCGACATCGGCTCCCTGACCGTGACCGCTCTGCGCGGGCTGAGCACCAGCGGCGTGGTTGCGCTCACCACCGACCAGATGGCCGCGCTGACAACGGCGCAAGTGGCTTCTTTGACCACCTCGCAGGTGGCCGCCATCGCCACCGAAGACCTCAATGCTTTGAGCTCGAGCCAGTTCAATGTGCTGGCCAGCAGCCAGATCCGAGCACTGGGCACGGCTCAGTTGGGCGCGCTGAGCACCGAATTGGCCAGCAACCTGGGTACCGCGCAAGTGGCGGCTTTGAGCACCTCGCAGGTTGCGGCTCTGAGCACGCAAGACATTGCCGCCTTCGGCACCAACCAGATCAAGGCGCTGCAAAGCGCCCAGGTTGCCGCCATGACCACCGACCAAGTGGCCGCGATCGAGACCGCAGACATTGGTTCCCTGGCCACGGCTTCGCTGCGCGGCATGGGCACCGCAGCCATCCAGGCCTTGACCAGCGACCAGGTCATGGCACTGAGCACCACCCAGGTGAGCAACCTCAGCACCACGCAAGTGGCGGCCATTGCCACCGACGACATCGACGCCTTGACCACGACCCAGATCAAGGCCTTGGCCTCTGCACAGGTCATGGCGCTGGGCAGCCAGCAACTGGCCGCCTTGACCACCGATCAGCTCACGGCGCTGGCCACCACTCAGGTTGCCGCCCTGACCTCGTCACAAATTGCTGCACTGAGCACCGACGCCATCGAGGCCTTCAGCACCAGCCAGATCAAGGCTTTGACCAGCGGCCAGCTGGCCGCCTTGACCACCGACCAGGTCGCTGCCATTGAAACGGGCGATATAGGATCGCTCAGCACAGCAGCCTTGCGGGGTTTGACCACCGCAGGCGTGGTCGCCTTGACCAGCGACCAGCTGGCCGCTTTGAAC
>JAVLFO010000335.1:0-5311 GCA_046052805.1 Aquabacterium sp.
TGCCGTGATCCGTGGCGGCGTTGTCGGCGATGGGCCCGTGCGCAACCTTCTGTCAGCATGAAACCCATCTGGATCGTTGACGACGACCAATCCATCCGCTTTGTGCTTGAAAAAGCACTGACACGCGAAGACCTGCCCGTTCGCGTCTTCACCAACCCCAGAGACGTGCTGGCTGCGCTCGACGACGACGAGCCGCAGGTCTTGGTGTCTGACATCCGCATGCCTGGTGGTTCGGGCATCGACTTGCTCAGCAAGGTCAAGGCGCGTTTGCCAGGGCTGCCGGTCATCATCATGACGGCGTATTCCGACTTGGACAGCGCCGTGTCGGCCTTCCAGAGCGGCGCCTTTGAATACCTGCCCAAGCCGTTTGACTTGCCCAAAGCCGTTGAGCTGATTCGGCGCGCGGTGGACGAGAGCCTGCGCGAAGAAGTCATCGACGAGCGTGTGACGCACATGCCCGAAATGTTGGGCCAAGCGCCCGCCATGCAGGACGTGTTCCGGGCGATTGGTCGCTTGAGCCAAAGCAACGTCACGGTGATGATCACGGGCGAGTCTGGGTCTGGCAAGGAGCTGGTGGCGCGTGCGCTGCACAAGCACAGCCCCCGTGGCAATGGCCCTTTCGTGGCCATCAACACCGCAGCCATCCCCAAAGACCTGCTCGAATCTGAGCTGTTCGGTCATGAGCGCGGTGCCTTCACGGGCGCGCAAACCATGCGCCGTGGCCGCTTTGAGCAGGCCGATGGTGGCACCTTGTTCTTGGACGAAATCGGCGACATGCCGTTCGATTTGCAAACGCGCTTGTTGCGTGTGCTCAGCGACGGCCAGTTCTACCGCGTGGGCGGACACCACCCGCTCAAGAGCAATGTGCGCGTGATCGCGGCCACCCACCAGAACCTCGAAGACCGGGTGCGCCAAGGTGTGTTCCGCGAGGACTTGTTCCACCGCCTCAACGTGATCCGTTTGCGCCTGCCCGCCCTGCGCGAGCGTCGCGAAGACATCCCGACGCTGGCGCGCTTTTTCTTGCAAAAGAGCGCCAAGGACCTGGGCGTGGAGGCCAAGCGCATCTCCGACGCGGCCTTGGTCCGCCTGGCTGCGTTTGATTTTCCTGGCAACGTGCGTCAGCTTGAAAACATTTGCCACTGGCTGACCGTGATGGCCCCGGCGCAGGTGATCGAGTTCAAGGACCTGCCACCCGAGTTGCTGGACCAGCGTCCCGTGATCCCGGGTGTGATGTCAGACGCGGCCGCCTTGATGGTGGACCATCCCGTTGCCTCTGTGCCCGATGCTGTGTTTCACCCCGTTGAAACCGCGCCTGCAGCCCGTCCCTGGGCTGACGCGACATTGCCTTCGGGCGCAGCTGGTGCTTACGTGGTCCCGGCTGCGGCGACGGCAGATTTGGGTGTGCCAAACGATGCAGGTACCGCAGCTGCTTTGCCGCTGGCAGAGCTTGCTGTGCCGGCAGGCGTTGCCGCCTGGCTGGCTGGTTTGGAGCGCGATGCGCGCCAGCGCCTGGAAGCCGGCGAGCCCGACGTGTGGGACGCACTGACCCGCCAGTTCGAAGCCAGCCTCATCCACACGGCCTTGGAATTGACCCGTGGCCGTCGCATCGAGGCCGCTCAAAAGCTGGGCATTGGACGCAACACCATCACCCGCAAGATTCAGGAGCTGGGCATCGACGACTGAGCAACACACCAGCAACACGGCTGCGCTACAGTGGCAGCCGTGTGATTTGGTTTGTGAGGCGCCGATATGTCGCAAATGAATTTGATGGTGAAGGCCACCGCCAGCGCGGTGCTGGGTTTGTCCGTGGTGCTGCTGGGCGCTTGCTCGACCACCAGCCCTGATGTGATCAAACCGGGCGATGCCCAGCGTTTGTCGCAGGTGGCCGATGCCACGGTGCTGAGCGTGCGCCCCGTGGTGGTCGAAGGCAGTCAAAGCGGCGGCGGCGGTGCCACCGGCGCTGTGCTGGGCGGTGTGGCCGGCGTGGGTGCCAGCTCCAACAGCCGCTCTGGTGCCCTCATCGGGGTGGTTGGTGCGGTGGCTGGCGCGGTGGTCGGCAATGCCGTCGAGCGTTACGGCACCCGTGAAGACGCACTCGAGATCTTGCTGCAGCTCTCAACGGGTGAGCGCCGCGCCGTCGTCCAAGCCAAGGGCAACGAAGTCTTCAATCCTGGTGACGCCGTCATTTTGGTCACCACCGGCGGCAAGACCCGCGTGATGCTGGCCCCCAAGATCACGCATCCTGTGGCCCGTTGATGCCAAGAGGTCTTTGCCGGTGCTTGTGTTTGCGTGGCGTGGCCATGTGTCGCATCGGTAAAGTCTGTTGCTGCGGCGGAACCTTCACAGCGGCCGCCTACACTCATTGAACCCGCGCCCAAATGGGCCGTTCTTTGGATGTCAGGTTAACGCTCATGTTGCTTTCGCTGCCTCGCTCTGCGGTTCGACAACCCCAAGCCATGCGCTTGCGCCAGACGGTGCTGGCCATGGCTTTTGTTTTGGGCGCTGGCGCCTGTGCGCACGCGGCGCCACGCCCAGCCAAGCAGGGCCATGCACAAACGGCGCCCGTGGCCGTCGATGCCGTCGAAGGGATCTCGTCGTACCAGCTGGCCAACGGCCTGCAGGTTTTGTTGATACCCGACGACTCCAAGCCAACGACTACGGTCAACATGACCTACCGCGTGGGCTCGCGCCATGAAAGCTATGGCGAGACCGGCATGGCCCACTTGCTCGAGCACCTGATGTTCAAGGGCTCGCCGCGCCATCCACAGGTGTGGGCCGACTTCAACAAGCGCGGCTTCAGTGCCAATGGCAGCACCTGGTACGACCGCACCAATTACTTCGCCAGCTTTGCCGCCAACGACGAAAACTTGCAGTGGTATCTGCAGTGGCAGGCCGACGCCATGGTCAACAGCTTCATTGCCCGCCGCGACCTCGACAGTGAGATGACGGTGGTGCGCAATGAGATGGAGATGGGTGAGAACGATCCCGGTCGGATCTTGCTTGAGAAAACCACCTCGGCCATGTACCAGTGGCACAACTACGGCAAGTCGACCATCGGCGCTCGCACCGACGTTGAGGGCGTGGACATCGCTCGCTTGCAGGCCTTTTACCGACGCTATTACCAGCCTGACAACGCCACGCTGATTGTTTCGGGCAAGTTTGACGCAGCCAAGGTGCTGGCTTGGGTGCAACAGGCGTTCGGTGTCATCCCCAAACCCCAACGCGTCTTGCCCACGCTCTACACCTTGGACCCGGTGCAAGACGGCGAACGCTCGGTGACTTTGCGCCGCGTGGGCGGCGTGCCCTTGTTGTACGCCGGCTACCACGTGATGCCTGGCGCACATCCAGATTACGCCGCGGTGGAGTTGCTCTCGGTGATTTTGGGCGACACCCCGTCGGGTCGACTGCACAAGGCTTTGACCGACAAGCAGCTGGCCGCTGGTGTTTTCAGCTTCTCGGAAGGGCTGGCCGACCCGGGCTTCATTTTGTTCGGCGCGCAGCTCTCGCCCCAACAGCCACTGGCTGCATCGAGCGAGGCCTTGCTGTCATCGATCGAGTCGATCGCCGCGCAGCCCATCACCCAAGAAGAGCTGGACCGTGCCAAGGCCAAGTGGCTCAAGTCGTGGGACCAGGGTTTCTCGGACCCGCAGCATGTGGGCGTGGCTTTGTCTGAGGCGGTGGCGCAAGGCGATTGGCGTTTGTTCTTTTTGACGCGCGATCGGGTCAAGGCCATGGGCTTGGCCGATGTGCAGCGCGTGGCGCAGCAGGTGTTTGTGCCATCGAACCGCACTTTGGGCGAGTACATACCCACAGCGCAACCTCTGCGCGCCGCTGCACCAGCGCGCGTTGACGTCGCCGCCATGTTCAAGGGCTTCAAAGGGCGGGGCGCCCAATCGGCTGCAGAAACATTTGACGCCAGCCCCGCCAACATCGATGCCCGTACCCAGCGTCTGACCTTGGCCAACGGCATGCAGGTGGCGTTGTTGCCCAAGTCCACGCGCGGCCAGTCGGTGAAGGCGACCTTGACCTTGCGATTTGGCAACGAGTCTTCTTTGGCGGGATGGGGGCAGGTGCCCGAGGCCTTGGCTGCTTTGCTCGACAAGGGCACGCAGTCAATGACGCGTCAGCAGTTGCAAGACAAGCTCGATGCTTTGCAGGCCGAGGTGGGTTTCTCGGCCGCCGATGGTCAGCTGAACGTGGGTTTGTCGACCACCCGCGCGCACTTGCCCGCCCTGATTGCCTTGGTGGGAGAGGTGCTGCGCTCGCCCTTGCTGCCAGCCGATGGTTTAGACGAGGTGCGCCGCCAGGCTTTGGCGGGCCTGGAGGAGCAAAGCAAAGAGCCTGCAGCCGTGTTGCAAGAAGCCTTGTCTCGCCATGGCAATCCGTATCCCAAAGGGGATGTGCGTTATGCCCCGACCTTGGCTGAAACCCAGGCCGAGTGGTTGGATGTGAGCCTGGACAAGGTCAAGCAGTTTCACAAACGCTTTGTGGCGGCCGACCATGCGCAGTTTGCGGCGGTGGGTGACATGGATGCCAAAGCGGTTGAACAGGCCTTGGGTGAGGCCTTTGGGCAGTGGCGCGGGCAAGAGGCGTATGCACCGATTGCGCATCCCTTGATCAAAGTCGATCCCATCCGTTTGCAGCTGGCCACACCCGACAAACAAAACGCCGCGATGTCGGTGGTGCTGGCATTGCCGCTGAGCGATCGCGATGTCGATTACCCCGCTTTGATGTTGGCCAATCACCTGCTGGGGGCCGGTGGGGACTCGCGCTTGTGGAATCGCATCCGCGAGAAAGAGGGTTTGTCTTACAGCGTCTACAGCAGCGTGCAATGGAATCCGGTCGAGCCCAATTCAAGCTGGGTCGCACAGGCAATTTTCGCTCCGCAAAATCGAGTCAAGGTCGAGACGGCTTTCAAGGAGGAAATCGACAGGGCTTTGTCCCAAGGGTTTACGCCTGCTGAGCTGGAGGCGGGCCGCAAGGGTTTGCTCAATTTCCGCAGGCTGGGGCGGGCACAAGATGCGCGTTTGGCTGCGGGGTGGGTCAGCAATTTGTACCTGGGACGCACTTTCGCCGTATCGGCTCAGGTGGACGAGGCCTTGTCAAAGGTCACTTTGGATCAGGTCAATGCGGCACTGCGCAAGTACATCAAACCCATGGGTTTTGTGATGGGCGTGGCAGGCGATTTCAAATGATGAAGGCATACCCGCTGGGTATGCTGCGAAAAAGGGCCGGTGCTTGCGCTACCGGCCCTTTTTGCCAATGAGTGGACTGGGGCTGTGGTAGCCCCTTCAGTATCAGATGGCGAAGT
>JAVLFO010000336.1:0-9157 GCA_046052805.1 Aquabacterium sp.
CGTCGGCCGCCGCGACGGCACCAGGCAAACCGCCCGGCCCACTCAAAGGTGCTGCGGCCACCGCTGGGTCAGCCGCCTGGCGTGTGGCTTTGTGCTGGCTCCATCAAAGCGCCAAAGCCACCAAGGACGCCAAAGCCAGCCAGACCCAACGAGACACCCCTGACGTGGGCTGCCGACGCAGTCGCGCAACAGGCCGAACGCCGCCAGCTTGCGCAGGGGGCATGGGCATGGTCGGAGGGATGACCGGGCTCATGTGGGTGGCCCACTCTTCGTGGGTGGCGGGGTCGGGCGCTGAAATCGGGGTTGCGGTCGGTGCGGCCACCGGCGCTGAGGCAGGGGCTGTGGGCGCAGGCGGTGCAGCACGTTCGACCCATGCGGGCTTGGCGCTCAGGGGGTTGGCAGCAGGTACAGTGGTCAGGTAGGCCTGGGCATGCACGCGCTCGTGGCCCTCGGGCATCACGCCCGACTCAGGACGGACCAGCACCGTGTGGGCCATGTCGGCTTCTGCGACTTGGCCCAAGTACGCCGATTCGCCGACGACGACACCACTGAGTTCGGCCTGCCAAGCCGCAACGGACTCCGGACGCTCCAATGGCCGCACCGCCAAGGCATGGTCCACGGCACACAAAAAGGTTTCGCTGAAATGGCGATCGAAGTCTCGGGCCAGGCTGTGAGCCAGGCTGCGCAGGCTCGGCAATTCGTCGTGCACGGTGCGGGCCGTGGCGGGAATGGGGGGACGACCCGTCACGCAAAAATGAACCACAGCCGCCAGGGCATACAGATCGGTCCAGGGACCTTGGCGCAACTGCACCGTCTCAGCGTATTGCTCGATGGGGGCGAAGCTGGGCTTGACGATGGCGGTCAAGGCATGGGTGTGGTCGCCAATGACGCGGCGTGCCGCACCCAAGTCCAGCAAGACCGGCTGACCAGGTGAGTCGGCGCCATCATCATCCAGCAGCAAGATGTTGTCGGGCGCCACGTCTCGGTGATAGACCTGCTCGGAGTGCAGGCAAGCCAACGCACCCAGCAGGGGGCTGATGAGGCGGCGCAACCAGGCCTCGTCTGGCGGCGCGCTCATGTCTCGGCGCACTTGCTGCAGGGTGCGGCCCTTGTAATACGGCATGACCATGTAAGCCGTGCCGTGGGCCTCCCAGAATCGGTAGACCTTGACCAGCGAAGGGTGGTCAAAGCGCGCCAGCAAACGTGCCTCGTTGATGAACGAGCGCAGGCCCAACTTGTAGGTGTCAACGGCAGCCGCCGATCGAACCTGGATGCGGCCGTCTGCGACCCGCCCCGCCAGCGACGACGGCATGTACTCTTTGATGGCGACTTGGCGCTCGAGCGCGTGGTCAAAGGCCAAGTACACGACGCCAAAGCCGCCGACGCCCAGCACGCGCTGGACTTCGAACTCTCCCAATCGGGTGCCGGATGGCAGCGCGTCGAACTCGGTTGTCTGTGGCATGGAAGCGGTAGCGAGACGCCCGCTGGGCGCACCGCCTCGCCTGGTGTCAGGCGCGAAGTTGATGCATGCCTTGAGCTTAACGTATGGGGAAGTTAAAGATGCGAGCGCATCGTCCGAAAACCCCTCAGCTGTCACACAGGCAGCAGGGGTGTCCATGCCGTCTCTCACCGATCAGATGACCATGGGGATGCCCGCCCAGCACCGTCGCTGGCCAACCGCCCTGTGGGTGGGGTTGGTGGCCATCGGGTTCGCTCTGGCGTTGTTGTCCTCGCGTCACGTCTCCCTCTTACCTGCCGGGTTGGCCGTGCTGGGTGCTGCTTTGCTGTGCCTGGCTTACAGCCACCGCCAGCAAACGCGTGTGCTGCACGAGCACCACAGCGCAGCTCAGCTTTGGCAGTCGTGGCTGGATGGCAGCGGTGACGCGGTCACCGTGCTGTCGTTGCGGCACGATGGCATGGGACGGCCCATGGGCTACACCGTCACGCACGCCAATGCCAAGGCCAAAGCCCTGTTTGCACACCAGGCACACAGTTTGGTCGGGCTGAGCTTGCTTGAACTCTTCCCCGACGGCCTACACGAGGGCTTTCACCAGCATTTACGCCGGGCTTGCGAGCAGGGCCTGCCACAGGCCGACGAGCACATGGTGCGCCAGTGGCGCAGCGATGGCAGCACCGAGCAACGGTGGCTGCACCACCAGATCATCCCTTGCAGCCAAGGCTTGACGCTGGTCTCGCGGGACACGACCGAGATGCACCAGTCGATCCATGCTCTGCGTGAGCAGGAAACCTTCTATCGAACGCTGGTGGACTGCTTGCCCATGCCGGTGTTTGCGCGCAGTGCCCGCACAGGCAACGCGGGCCAGTATGTGGTGTGGAACCAAGCCACCGAGGCCGTCATGCAAATGCCAGCGCAGCAGGTGTTGGGCAAGCAGCCCTCTGAGGTGTTAACCCAGTCTGTGGCCCAGCGCAGCGACGAGATGGACCGCCTCGTGACCCAAGATCCGCGCGTTCACCATTTCCCCAAGCTCATCTACCCCAGCCCCATGGGCGAGCGCGAGGTCGACATGATCAAGGTGCCGGTCTACGGCGTGGACGGGCAACTCGACCACATCTTGTCGATAGCGCAAGATGTGACCGAGCAACGCCAAGCCGCCGAGCAACTTCGACTGGCCTCTCGGGTGATCGAGGAAACCGGCGATGCGGTGGTGGTCAGCGATGCACTCGACCGCGTGGTCTTGGTCAACCCGTCCTTCTCTTTGCTCAGCGGCCTGAGCCCCTCTGAGGCACTGGGGCGCAGCGCTGAACTGCTGGGGCTGCCGCCTTTGCGCGAGGCGCATCTGCCGGGCATTGAGCACGCGCTCAAACAAGGTCAGCGGTGGGCGGGCGAGAGCCATCAAGTCTGCCCACAAGGTCGCACCCTCGATACGTGGATGAGCGTCAGCGCCCTGCGCAACGAAGCCAAGCGCATCACCCAACACATCCGTGTCTTCAGCGACATTTCGGCGCTCAAGGCCCAACAACGGGAGCTGGCCGAGCAAGCCCGGCACGACAGCTTGACCGGCCTGCCCAACCGCCGAGCCTTCGGTGAGCGTTTGACGCAAGCCATGGCGCGCGCCAGGCGCCACCCGCAGACGCTGGCCCTGCTGTACGTTGACCTGGACGGATTCAAAGCCGTGAATGACCGGCATGGCCATGCCGCGGGTGATCGCTTGCTGGCCGATGTGGCCAAACGCCTGCTCAAGTGCGTGCGCTTGACCGACTGCGTTTGCCGCCTCGCTGGGGACGAGTTCACGGTGATTTTGGAAAGCGCAGGCCAACCCGGCGAAGTGGATCGGATTTGCCAGCGCATCGTCGAGCAAGTCAGCGTGCCGCACCTGATCGGCATGCGCAACGAGGTGGTCAGCCCCAGCGTGGGTGTGGCCGTGTTCGAAGCCCATGACACCGCCGACAGCCTGTGTCAGCGTGCAGACGGCGCCATGTACGAGGCCAAGCGCGCAGGCAAAGGCCGATTTGTCGTGGCCGCCCCGTTTGCAGGGAAAAACGAGAAGACCCCGCCGGCGCGCGAAGGGATGAATTGACGTGCGCTCCCCACGTTCGAGGGGCGCACTAAGGTGGTGCAAGTTCAACATGCAGACGGGGTCACTGGTATAAATACCTAGTCCTGTTGACCTGCCCCCTTCCCTTTTGTCGCGCATGAACCTCGCCTCACACCAATCCAACGCTCCGGGTTTTGCATCGTCGCAAACGCCGGGCGCTCACAAACACCGCGTTGTCATCATTGGCTGCGGCTTTGGGGGCTTGGAGGCAGCCAAGGCATTGTCAGGCGCAGACGTCGAAATCACGGTCATTGACCGCACCAACCACCACCTGTTCCAGCCCTTGCTTTACCAAGTGGCCACGGCAGGTCTGCCCGCACCTGCCATTGCCGGCCCAATCCGGCACATCTTGCGCAAGCAGATTGCGCGCGGCAACCTGACGGTGCTGATGGGTGAGGTCACGTCGATCGACACCGCAACGCAATGCGTGGTGCTCGACGGTGGCGAACATGTTCGCTATGACGAGCTGATCGTGGCGGCCGGCGCCACCCACAGCTACTTTGGCAGAGACGAGTGGGCCCGGTACGCGCCGGGCCTCAAGACGCTGGGCGACGCCTTCACCATCCGCCGCCGCGTGCTGGGCGCGTTTGAACACGCCGAGCGTGAAACCGACCCTGCCAAGCGCGAGCCCTGGCTGACCTTTGCCGTGGTCGGCGCGGGCCCCACCGGGGTCGAAATGGCCGGCACCCTGGCCGAGATCGCGCAGCAGACCCTGAGCGCTGAGTTCCGACGCATCGACTCGCGCATGGCGCGCATCATCTTGCTCGAAGGCGCGCCCCGCGTGCTGGGGGCTTTCACCGAGGACCTGTCGCAACGTGCCAAAGAGCAGCTCGAAATGCTGGGCGCGGAGGTGCTGGCTGGCGCCAAGGTGACCAACATCACGGCATTCGGCATTCACTACGACTTGGCTGAAAAACAGCCCGACGGCAGCGTGTCCACGCAATCACATTTCCTGCCCACGCGCACGGTGGTGTGGGCCGCAGGTGTGGCGGCATCACCGCTGGGCAAGTCACTGGCCAAGAGCACCGGCTGCGAGCTTGACCGTGCGGGTCGTGTCGCCGTGCAACCTGACCTGAGCGTGCCGGGGCACCCCAACATCTACGTGGTAGGCGACCTGGCCAGCGCCAAAAGCTACCTCAACCCTGACAAGCCCACGCCCGTGCCGGGTGTCAGCCCGGGTGCCAAACAGATGGGCCGCAAGGCGGCGTTCAACATCTTGCGGCGCATGCGGGGTCTGGAGACACAGGCCTTCCGCTATTTCGACTATGGCTCTCTGGCCACCATCGGCAAGCGCGCCGCTGTGGCCATGATCGACCTGCCGTACATCAACAAGCAACTCAAGTTCAGCGGCTTCTCGGCCTGGCTGTTCTGGCTGTTCGTGCACGTGTATTTCTTGATTGGCTTCAGAAACCGCACGGTGGTCATGATGGACTGGGCCTGGGCGTACTTCACGTCGCAGCGCCACGCACGCGTCTTCCCCGACCCGCACGCGCTAGAGCCCAATGCCGTGGTGATCCGCGTCAGGGACGAGGAGCCGAAGAAAGTGGCCAACAGCACCCCCTGAACGCGGGGCTCAATGCATCTGTGATCTGCCCCTGTGCGTAAGCGTCGTCGTGCGAACACACGGCGCACGCCCATCACAGAGGTCCACATGCAAAAACGCTCAACGTTCACCAACTTGGTTTTGGCTGCATCAGCCATGGCTGCCAGCCACACCGCGCAGGCTCAAACGGTCAACCAACCCGGCTCACTGCTCGGTTTGGTGCAAGTCTTGACCCAGCCCGGCCTCACGGCCAACGTCGCCAACGACAACGGTGGACCTGCGCTGCTTCGTGCAGGCGCCTTGCCTGTGGCGACGACCCCATCGCTGTTGGTCACGGCAGTGAAAGTGGCCCCGGTGGACCTGTTCGAAAGCCCGATCGCGCCCACCACCGTGCCGATCTTGCCTGGCATCCTGAGCGTGACCGCTGGGCCTGGCCTGAAGATCAACGTTTTGAACGACGCCCCTGGCCCCAGCACTGTCGACGTGGGCGTGTTGCCTTTGGTGGGCGGTGATCTGATCGGCGTGAGCGCGCTCAACAGTGGCGCAGCCAACGCCTTGACTGGCATCCCTGGTGTGGCCGACCTGCGCACCGCGCCCTCCCTGTCGGCAGGCGTGCTCAACACCGGCGCCAGCGGCTCTTTGGCCAATGTGCAGGCTTTGCCAGTCAATGGCGTACCAGGCGCTGCTGTATCGGCCCTGGGCATTGCCCCCGTGAACGCACCGCTGGTGGACACCCTGCCCCCCGTTACCGCGCAGATCCTGCCCGGCGTGCTGGAAGCCAGAACGACCCCAGGGTTGCAGCTGAACGTCTTGAACGACGGTGGCGGGCCTGCGGTGGCGGACGTGGGTTTGATCCCGCTGGTTCAGGGCGGCTCCGGTCTGCAACTGACGGCCTTGTCGGCCCCTATCTCGCCCGCACCTGAACCGGCGACCTGGGGTCTGATGGCCCTGGGCCTGCTGGGCTTGGGCGCGCTGCACGCACGCCAAAACAAAGCCTCCATCAAGAGCCGTTGAAGCAGCACAGGCGTGGTCGCAAGGCGGCGCGGCTGGGGCATGAAAGCCACTGCCGCGCCTTTGTGTTGTGGCCGTGGCAACATGTCTGATCCGCGAACGCGATCGACACCGCCACACCGTGAACATGCCTTCAGACAACGCCCAAGCCCTTTCGACCCATGATCACGCGTCCATCATTGCCACGCGGCTGAGCACCCTGCGTGAGCGACTGGCTGCACAAGGCTGGGCTGCAGCGCTTCTGCCCAGCAGCGACCCGCACTTGTCGGAGTACCTGCCTGAGCATTGGCAAGGACGACAGTGGCTCAGTGGATTCACGGGCTCGTCGGGCACCTTGCTGGTGGCGGCTGACCAGGCAGCGCTGTTCACCGACAGCCGCTACTGGGAGCAAGCCGAGGCCGAACTCAGCGGCACGGGCATCGACTTGGTCAAGCTCGAAGGCCCGGCGGCACCTGCTTACGCTCAATGGCTCGCTGCCCTCGACGCCGGTACTGCAGCCAAGCAGCAAGAGCGTCGCTTGGCGGTAGATGGCGCCGTGATGGGCTTGGCCCAAACCCAACAGCTGCGTGAGGCTCTGGCGAGCCACGGCTGGCACTTGCACACAGCCGACGATGTGCTGGCAGGCGTTTGGCCTGATCGCCCATGCCTGCCCCAGGCCCAGGTGTACGAACATGCCCTGCCCTACGCCGCCACAAGCCGCGCCGTCAAGCTAGACGCCTTGCGCGATGCGATGCGCGCCAAAGGGACCACCCAGCACTGGATCGCCACCCTCGACGACTTGGCCTGGGTGCTCAACCTGCGTGGTGCAGACGTCGACTACAACCCGGTCTTCCTGGGGCACCTGCTGGTGGGGTTAGACAACGCGACGTTGTTTGTCGGTGCAGACAAGGTCGATGCGGCCGTGCGCGAGTCGCTGCGCAAAGATGGCGTGGCCGTCAAACCCTATGAAGAGGCACTGGCCTCCTTGCGCGAACTGCCACCCAGCAGCACCTTGCTGATCGACCCCAAGCGCGTGACCTGGGGCTTGCGTGAGGCCGTGCCCGCGGGCGTCAAGGTCATCGAGGCCATCAACCCCACCACACTGGCCAAATCTCGCAAAACCGAGGCCGAGGCGGTTTTCATCCGCCAAGCCATGGAACGCGACGGCGCCGCCATGTGCGCGTTTTACGCTTGGTTCGAACAAGCCCTGGGCCGCGAACACATCAGCGAATTGACGGTGGACGAGCGCCTGAGCGCCGAGCGCGCCAAGCAGCCGGGCTACGTGTCATTGAGCTTCCCGACCATCGCGGGCTTCAACGCCAACGGCGCCCTGCCCCACTACCGCGCCACGCCAGAGTCTTACGCGGTGCTGAGTACACCCCAAGGTCTTACCGCCGAAGGCCTGCTGTTGATCGACTCGGGCGGACAGTACCTGGGTGGCACCACCGACATCACCCGTGTCTGGCCCATCGGCACACCCAGTGCCGCGCAAAAGCGTGACTACACCTTGGTGCTCAAGGGCACGCTGGGCTTGTCGCGCGCGAGCTTCCCCAAGGGCACCTTGGCGCCCATGCTAGATGCCTTGGCTCGCGCACCGCTGTGGGCCGAAGGCATTGATTTTGGACACGGCACGGGCCACGGCGTGGGCTACTTCTTGAACGTGCACGAGGGACCGCAGTCGATTTCCAAAGCCGTGCCAGACGCCAATATGGCGATGCAGCCGGGCATGATCACCTCGATTGAACCTGGCCTGTACCGCCCGCAGCAATGGGGCATCCGCATTGAAAACCTGGTGATGAACGTGGCGGTGCCGCCCGCCGTGCCCAACCCTGCACCCGGCACGCCCGAGCATGGCGACTACCTCAGCTTTGAGACCCTGACGCTGTGCCCCATCGACACCCGATGCATTGACATGCACCTCATGCGCACCGATGAAATCGAGTGGCTCAACCGATACCACGCCGAGGTGCTACGCCGCCTGCGCCCCCTCGTGCAAGGCGATGCACTGGCTTGGCTGGAGGCCCGCACACGGCCGATTTGACCCATTCATGTGGGCGCACGCAATGTGACACCGAAAAACATATCGCGCTTGACACTGAAACATTCAGCGCCTTAACATGTGCATGGACACGCTCATCCATGCACCATGCCGCCCAACCCACGCAACCTGATCCTCAACCTGCTTTTGGCCGCTGATGGCCAATCGCTCAGCGCCAGCGACGCCGTGGCAGCCAGCGAGCTGTTTGGCATCCGTGCCAACAGCGTTCGCGTGGCCCTGGTGCGATTGGCGGCCAGTGGCCTGGTGGCGTCGGCCGGGCGCGGCAGTTACCGATTGGGTCCTCAAGCCGCTGGTTTGGCCGAGGACCTGGCTCGCTGGCGCACCAGCGAATCCCGTGTGTGCGACTGGCAAGGCAGCTGGATCATGGTCAGCACGGGCGGCCTGGGCCGCAGCGACCGCAGCGTGCTGCGCACCCGTCACCGCGCCCTCGCCCTGCTGGGTTTTCAGCCCCTGGACGAGGCGCTCTACATACGACCTGACAACCTGGTGGGTCACGCCAGCGCCATCCGCGAACGGCTGTACCCGCTGGGACTCGACGCCCAGGCGCCCGTGTTTGCCGCGCACGACCTCGACGCCGTACGCGACAAAGCGGCGCGCGGCCTGTGGCAGGGCAAGCGCCTGAACAAGGCCTACGACGACACCCGCCAGCGGCTGCAAACCTGGCTCGACAACGCCCACACGCTGGAGCTTGAGGTCGCGGCACGCGAGTCCTACCTGCTGGGCAACGACGCCATCCGCCAACTCGTGTTCGACCCGCTGCTACCCGAGCCCTTGGTGGACGTGGCCGCGCGACAAGCCTTCACCCACACCGTGCTGGCCTTTGACCGCGCGGGCCACGCCAGCGCCATCCGCGAACGGCTGTACCCGCTGGGGCTCGATGCCCAGGCGCCCGTGTTTGCCGCGCACGACCTCGACGCCGTGCGCGACAAAACGGCGCGCGGCCTGTGGCAGGGCAAGCGCCTGAACAAGGCTTACGACGCCACCCGCCAGCGGCTGCAAACCTGGCTC
>JAVLFO010000337.1:0-3853 GCA_046052805.1 Aquabacterium sp.
CTGCGTATGGCGCTTTGCGCAAGCGTGCCACGACCTCGCTGAGGCTGGCGTTGGCCATCTCTTTCGGGTCAAGCAAAGGCATCAAGGCTTGCTCTCGGGCTTGGTTGACGCG
The DNA here is from genome assembly GCA_046052805.1 of Aquabacterium sp. Taxonomy (GTDB): domain Bacteria; phylum Pseudomonadota; class Gammaproteobacteria; order Burkholderiales; family Burkholderiaceae_C; genus Aquabacterium. The sequence continues at coordinate 113 of JAVLFO010000337.1, forward strand.
GCCATCCCAGGTGCGCCCGCCGGCGGGCCCGCTGTCTTGCCCGTTGTTGTCCATCAGGTCCACGTAGTGTTCGGTGAAGGACTGCGGTGCGTGCACGTAACGCAAGGAGGGGGTGCTGCGTACGCCCTGTTCATTGAGCCTGGGGCCGCCAAGCTGTACAGAGATACCGTTGGGTGGTCCGTACGCATGTGCCGGGCTGTGGCAGCTGGCACACGACTGTTTGCCGGATGCCGACAAGCCAGGATCAAAAAAGATCTTGCGCCCGAGGGCCTGTAACTGGTCGGCTGGCGGCGCATCGCCGTTGGCGCCTTTGTTGTAGCGGCTGTTGAGCACGGGTGGGGCGTCATCGCCGCAGGCCAGCAGGCGGCCATCCAGGGGCAGATGGGTTTGTGCGGCACACAGCAGGGGCATGGCCCCAACGATCAGTGCGGCAAGCCCGAGGCGCCCATGCCATGTCAGTGTGTCCATCAACTTCATGCCGCCACGCTAACGCCGGCATGTGCCGCCTTGATGACAGCACTGTGGCGGCTCAGCTGGGTTCGTGCAAGGCCTGGGCCAGCAAGGGCCACAAAGCTTGATGTGAGCTGCGGAACCAGTCGATGTGGCCAATCGACTTCAAGCCATGCGCGCTGGGCTTGAGTTGGTGGACTTGCTTGTGCGCTGACGGGAAGGTGCGCATCAGGTCGGCCACGGTGGTGGGCGTCGCGATGTCGTCGTCACTGGCATGGAAAACGGTGATGGGCATTTGCACCGCGCCATGAAAGTCTCGCTCGGGCTGACCTTTGACGGCATTGGTCGCGTAGCCGCCCGCTGCGCACCACTGTCCCCATTGCCGGGCCACGGCTGCAGGCAGGTCTTCTCCCAGGCCCATTGCCGAGGTCGGGGCGTAGCCTTTGAACAGGGCGCCCAAGGGCACCAGGCAGCGCAAGCCCAAACGTGCTTTGAAACGGAAAGACGGGCGCATGCCCTTGAACCAACCCGTCGATGTGGCCACGCCCACCACGCGCGCCACGCGATGGTGGTTGGGCAGGAGGCCCATCATTTGCCCGCCCGCGCTGTGACCCAACAGCAGCACCTGCGCTTGCCCGGTGTGTTGCAGCAGCCAGTCGATGGCCGCGACCTGGTCTTGCTGCCCCCATTCGGCCAGGGTGGCGCGGTTGTGTTTGAGGGGTCCCTGTTGCGACAGGCCGATGCCTCGGTAGTCAAACACCATGACGTCGTGACCCTGCGCGGCCAGCCAGCTGGCAAAGCGCAGGTAAAAGTGCTGTTTGACGCCAGTGGCTGGACACACGAGCACGGGCATCAAGGCTTCGCTTTGTGCTGCTCGATGGCTGGGCACGAAGTGGCCGTGCAGGCGCGTGCCGTCTTGGCAGATGAAGCTGATTGGCTGCGCCGAATGAGCGGAGGGTGGTGTGCGGGATGTGGGCATGTCAGTTCTTCGATGGATCCGGCTGGTCGAGTTGCTGGACATGGCTGAGCCAGCGGGCCACTGTCTGCAATTCGGCGTCGGTGAAGCCATGGGTGAGTTGGGCGTTGATGCGCTGTGTGGCTTGCTTGAGTCGTGGCAGCAGGGCACGGCCTTGTGGCGTGAGCCAGACGCGCTGCGTGCGCCCGTCGTCGGGGCAGGGGTGGCGGGCCACCCAATCAAGCGCTTCCATGCGTTGCACCAAGCCCGAGACGGCCGAGGGTGCCAAGTCCAGTGCCTGGGCGACTTGGCCCATCGTGGTGCCGTCGCCTTTGGCCAGCACGAAGAGCAAGCCGCTCTGCACGGGCGTGGGTGCGGACTGGCCTTGTCTTGCAGCCGCCTCGGTGTGTTGCGCGATCCATTGCTGCAAATGGCGCTGCGCGCTGTTGAGCAAAAAAATCAGCCTGGGTTTGTTTTGCATGCGAAGTAGTTTACTGCATTTGCTTCGCATGCGAAATGAAAAAGGGCCCCGCAGTGGGGCCCTTTGCCGGGTGCATCTGGCGGCGTCCTGCAGGGCGCCAAGCCAAGATCAATGACGGAAGTGGCGCGTGCCGGTGAAGACCATGGCGATGCCGCGCTCATCGGCGGCAGCAATCACTTCGTCGTCGCGCATCGAACCACCGGGGTGGATCACGCACGTCGCGCCCGCATCGACCACCACGTCCAGACCGTCTCGGAACGGGAAGAAAGCGTCAGACGCCACGGCGGTGCCTTGCAGGCTCAAACCAGCGTGGCCGGCCTTGATCGAGGCGATGCGGGCCGAGTCGAGGCGGCTCATTTGGCCAGCGCCCACGCCCATGGTCATGCCGTCTTTGCAGAAGACGATGGCGTTGCTCTTCACAAACCGGGCCACGGTCCAGGCGAACAGCATGTCCTTGAGCTGTTGCTCGGTGGGCTGCACTTTGGACACCACCTTGATGTCGCCGACCAGGTCCACCGTGTCGCTCGATTGCAGCAGCATGCCGCCGCCCACGCGCTTGAAGTCCAGCGCGTTGCTCAGCTTGCTGATGGGCACTTCGAGCAAACGCACGTTTTGCTTGGCGGCGTAGGCCGCGCGGGCCGCTGGCGTGATGGCGGGCGCAATGGCCACTTCCACGAATTGCTTGTTGGCATTGATGGCATCGACCACATCGGCATCAATCGGGCGGTTGAAGGCCATGATGCCGCCGAAGGCCGAGGTGGGGTCGGTCTTGAGGGCCTTTTGATAGGCTTCCAGGGGCGTTGCGCCCACGGCCACGCCGCAGGGGTTGGCGTGCTTGACGATCACGCAAGCGCATTCGTCAAAAGCTTTGACGCATTCCCAGGCGGCATCGGCATCGGCGATGTTGTTGAAGCTCAGCTCCTTGCCCTGGATCTGTGTCCATTGCGACAAGCTGCCTTCAACGGGGCTGTTCTCGCGGTAGAACGCGGCCGATTGGTGGGGGTTCTCGCCATAACGCATGCCCTGCACTTTTTGCAGTTGCAGGTTGAACACGGCGGGGTAAGTTTCGCGCACCGGCACGGCTTCGGTCTGGAGCTCGCTGCCGGCTTCCAGGGCCGTGAGGTAGTTGGTGATCATGCCGTCGTAGGCGGCGGTGTGGGCAAACACCTTCTTGGCCAGCATGAACTTGGTGGAGCGGGTCAGGCCATCGCCCTTGAGCTCAGACAGCACTTGCGTGTAGTCAACGGGGTCGATGATCACGGCCACATCTTGCCAGTTCTTGGCGGCAGCGCGCAGCATGGTGGGGCCGCCGATGTCGATGTTCTCGATGGCGTTTTCCAGGGTGCAGTCGGCCTTGGCGGTGGCTTGGGCAAACGGGTAGAGGTTCACCACCAGGATGTCGATGGTGTTGATGCCGTGCTCTTTGAGCGCCGCCATGTGCTCAGGCAGATCGCGGCGGGCCAGCAGGCCACCGTGCACGCGGGGGTGCAGGGTCTTGACGCGACCGTCGAGCATTTCGGGGAAGCCAGTCACTTCCGACACTTCGGTGACGGGTAGGCCTTTGTCGGCCAGCAGCTTGGCGGTGCCGCCGGTGGACAGCAGCTTGATGCCTTGGGCATGCAGGGCTTGGGCGAATTCAACGATGCCGGTCTTGTCGGACACGGACAGCAGGGCGGTCAAGGCCATGGGGATCTTTCCTTCAATGCAAAGAGCGTGGGATGGGTCGGATTACTTGATCAATTTGTGTTCGAGCAGCTTGCGGCGCAGGGTGTTGCGGTTGATGCCCAGCCATTCGGCGGCCTTGGACCTGTCTCTTATACACATCTGACGCTGCCGACGATCTTACGCGTGTAGA
>JAVLFO010000338.1:0-1720 GCA_046052805.1 Aquabacterium sp.
CTAACAACACCTACACCGGTAAGACGTTGCTTTCAAATTGAATTTGACGATAAAAGCTCTTCTCTTTCATCCATACGAATTTTCATGGATGAAATTATATCAGAAATATCTTGTAACAATCCTATCGGAAGATCTATAGAAACACCACCAATACGAATATATGAAGCATGTAAACGAGAACCTGATACACGTTCATAGACTTCTATTCTTTTTTCACGTTCTTCAAATCCTCAAAAATAAGGTGTTATAGCTCCTACATCTAAAGCGTGGCAACATACAGCAAGTAAATGATTTAATAAACGTGTTCTTTCTAACATTAACACACGAATATATTGTGCACGAATAGGTACTTTCCTATTTATTCTTTTTTCAACTGCTATAGCGTATGTGTGTTCAGATGCCATCATAGAAACGTAATCCAAACGGTCTATATAAGGAAGACACTGAATATAAGTCTTGCTCTCTATTCTTTTCTCAGTACCTCGATGTAAAAGTCCAATATGAGCATCTGCTCGTTCAACTACCTCACCATTTAATCCTAAAACTCTTCGTAAAACACCGTGAGCTGCTGGATGCTGGGGACCGAAGTTTAATGTGAATTCACGCATCTCGTATATGTGTTGCATATTTAATATTGTATGCTTCGAGACAGATTTGAACTGCCGACAGATAGTACTTCACACTATGGCTCTACCGCTGAGCTATCGAAGCAGATATAATTAAGTTTTGGGAATAAAAGGGTATTTGATATTAGATTTATGTAATGGTTTACGTCAATAGGAGTGGGTGCTTCAATCGCTATTTAAACTCATATGAAGTTTATTTGATTGGTTCATTCATATACTATGAAAAGTGTCAAGGTTAACGACAGATCCATCGCCCATAAGTCTTAGTTTATATTTATCATGCATTTGGATATCTTCAGGTGACGAAGGACTCGAACCTTCAACATACCGTTTTGAAGACGATTGTTCTACCATTAGAACTAGTCACCCTTAACTGTTATTTTACTTCATTTTAGTACCATATTTTGAACGTGAAGTAATTCGTTGTTTAACACCTGAAAGATCTATGACACCACGAATCACTTTGTATTTAACACCGGGAAGGTCACGAACACGAACGGCTCGAACTAAGACTGTGGAATGCTCGTGTAAGCTATGACCACCTTCTCCTGGGATAGACGCCATAATGGTTTTTCCGTTGGTTCTCTTCCTTTTTGTAACTCATCGTTGTGCCGAATTTGGCTTCTTAGGTGCTTTATGAAAAACTTTTAGACACACTCCTCGTTTCTGAGGACATGATTGCATCGCTGGTTTGGTACTTTTTTTATAACGAGCAAAACGATTAGATTTACCTGTTTTTTTTCTTAATTGTCGTAAAGTACTCATATAAAATGTTCTAATTTATACGTGATTTAGCCACAGATCGATGTATGGTATAACGAAAATTTATTATATCGTTTTTATGATCAGTCATAAACATATTTCGAATGTATGATCAAATAGATGTATCGCCCTTATTAACGTTTAAAAGAGTATTATTAGAAAAAATGTAGTCAGAACGTTTAGGAGTTATGAGTTTAGGAGACGGATACTGTCGACCAGCTTTTTTGGTTGTAACAAGATTGAAAATAGGTTTCGAATGTATGAAGGTAGATAATATATAATGTTGGTGATCAGTACCGTACAACTCTATAATACCTGTCTCTTATACACAT
>JAVLFO010000339.1:0-10882 GCA_046052805.1 Aquabacterium sp.
CCGTCCTGCCCACACACCAGCCTGAGGCTTTGGTGGAGTTGCGCTCGGTCACTTGTGGTTACGGCGATCGCATCATCTTGGAAGACATCAACCTGGTCGTGCCCCGTGGCAAGGTGGTCGCGCTCATGGGCACGTCCGGTGGCGGCAAGACCACTGTGTTGCGCTTGATTGGCCGCCAAATCAGTCCCATGTCGGGCCAGGTTCTGCTGGATGGGCAAGACATCGCTGAGCTGGACGCCACAGGCCTCATGGCCGCGCGCCGTCGAATGGGCATGTTGTTCCAGTTCGGCGCCTTGTTCACTGACTTGTCTGTGTTCGAGAACGTGGCTTTCCCGCTGCGTGAGCACACCAAGTTGCCAGAGCCCATCTTGCGCGACCTGGTGCTCATGAAACTCAATGCTGTGGGCCTGCGGGGCGCACGCGACCTCATGCCCAGTGAGATCTCTGGTGGCATGTCTCGCCGTGTGGCCTTGGCCCGTGCCATGGCGCTCGACCCCGAGCTGATGCTGTACGACGAGCCTTTCGCCGGCCTGGACCCGATCTCGATGGGTGTGGCTGCGCGCTTGATCCGCGAACTCAACGACACGATGGGCTTGACCAGCGTGCTGGTGTCGCACGACGTGGAAGAAACCTTCCTGATCGCAGACCATGTGGTGCTGCTGGCCAACGGCAAGGTCGTGGCCCAAGGCAGCCCCGTTGAAATGCGTGCCAGTGACGACCCCCTGGTGCGTCAGTTTGTGCATGCGGCGCCCGATGGCCCCGTGCGCTTTCACTACCCGGCAGTCGATGCCGGCAACGATTTCGGGGTGCGCGGATGATCGCTTGGCTCAACCCCGTCCGTGTGGGCGCTGCAGTGCGCGGCAAGGTCTCTGACATTGGCTACGCCACACGCCTGTTTTTGCGTTTGTTCACCACCCTGAGTGCCACTTTGCGCCGGCCGCGTTTGCTGGCTGAGCAGGTGTTCTTCCTGGGCAATTACTCGCTGGCCATCATCATGGTCTCGGGGCTGTTCGTCGGTTTTGTGCTCAGCTTGCAGGGTTACTACATCCTGCAGCGCTACGGCTCCAGCGAGGCCTTGGGCCTCATGGTGGCCTTGTCGCTGGTGCGTGAACTGGGCCCCGTGGTCGCTGCCTTGCTGTTTGCCGGTCGGGCCGGCACCGCCTTGACCGCCGGCATCGGCCTCATGAAGGCAGGCGAGCAGCTCGCCGCCATGGACATGATGGCCGTTGACCCGGTTCAGCGGGTGCTGGCGCCGCGCTTTTGGGCGGGCTTGATCGCCATGCCTTTGCTGGCAGCGGTGTTCTCGGCCGTGGGGATCTTGGGTGGCTGGCTGGTGGGTGTGGTGCTCATTGGCGTTGACCCTGGCGCCTTCTGGTCGCAGATGCAGAGCGGTGTCGATGTATGGCAAGACGTGGGCAATGGCCTGATCAAGAGCCTGGTGTTCGGCTTGACCGTCACCTTTGTGGCGCTTTTCCAAGGCTACGAGTGCCAGCCGACGCCTGAAGGGGTGTCGTTGGCGACCACGCGCACGGTTGTGATGGCCTCGCTGGCCGTGTTGGCGTTGGACTTCGTGTTGACGGCCATGATGTTCTCGATCTGATCGAGGCATGGCTGCAAGGACAAGAGATATGCAGAAATCAAAACATGACGTTTGGGTGGGATTGTTCGTGCTGATCGGCGCGGCAGCCATCCTGTTCCTCGCCCTCAAGGCGGGCAACTTGCTGACCCTGTCGTTCGACTCAGGCTACACCGTGGTCGCGCGCTTCGACAACATCGGTGGGCTCAAACGCCAGGCGGCCGTGAAAAGCGCTGGCGTGGTCGTGGGTCGCGTGCAATCCATCACCTTCGACAGCAAGACCTACCAAGCCCAGGTCGAGATGACCCTCAACAAGGGCGTCAATTTTCCGAAGGACAGTTCAGCCAAGATCCTCACGGCCGGTCTGCTCGGCGAGCAGTACATCGGTTTGGAGCCTGGCTATGGTGAAACCAACCTGGTCCAAGGTGACAACATCAAAAGCACCCAATCTGCCATCGTCCTAGAAAACCTGATCAGCCAGTTCCTGTACAGCAAGGCGGCCGATGGCACCGGAGGCAAGGAGGGTCAGAAATGAGCGCCACCGAGTCCATCTTTTTCCGTCGGGCCCCGCGTCTCGCGCTGGGCCTTGTTGCTTTGTCCATGGCAACGCTACAGGGCTGCGCCACCGTCGACAACCACGGCGACCCCATCGAAGGCTGGAACCGCAAGGTTTTTGGCTTCAACGAGACCCTGGACGAAAACGTCCTCAAGCCAGCGGCGCAGGGCTATGTGGCCGTCACACCCGAGCCCTTTCGCACGGCTGTGGGCAATGTCTTTGGCAACATCAAGGACGTTTGGTCAACGGCCAACCTTTTCTTGCAAGGGCGCTTTCGCGATGGCACGTTGGGCATCATCCGCTTCACGGTCAACACCACCTTTGGCTTGGGTGGCCTGATCGACATCGCCACGCCCATGCAGCTTGACCGACCCAATGAAGACTTCGGTCAGACGCTGGGTGTGTGGGGTTTCAAGCCCGGCGCTTACATCGTTTGGCCTTTGCTTGGCCCCTCCACCTTGCGTGATTCGGCGGGTATTCCAGGCGATATGTATTTTTCGGCGACCACGCTGACCAGCACCGCCAGTCAGGCCAATGGCCTGCGGGTTTTGCAGTTGGTCAACACGCGCGCCAGCTTGATGAACGCCACGAATTTACTGGACGATGTGGCCCTGGACAAATACGCCTTTGTGCGTGATGCCTACCTGCAGCGCCGCCAGAACCTGATCTACAACGGCTACCCCCCTGACGAGGACCAGCCTGAGCCCCAAGCGGCACCTGAGCCCGTTGAAGCGCCTGCTTCGGCTGCTTCGGCGGCATCTGTGCCGGCTGTCGCTGTGGCCCCGTCTGCCCCCGATCCAGCTGCGTCGGCACCTGGCCAGCCCGCATCGCAGCCTCAGTGAGGCGGCCTCACTCTTCTTTGCACATGGCTTTGACCCTGCCGCGTCTACCGAGCGCGGGCTTGAAGCGTTGAGACAACATACCGATGGGGGCACAAAGCCCCAAGGGATTTCACATGAACCACCACGTTTTGTCTGTCACCCGTCAATTCTCGATTGCCGCTTTGGCTGGCGCCGCGTTGCTGAGCACGTCCGCATGGGCCCAAACGCCCACGAGCACGGCGCTTGCATCGCCGGCAGCAGCCACGGCGGTGTCCACCCCTGACGGTTTCATCAAGGCGATCACCGCCGACATGTTCGCCGCCATCAAATCTGACAAGGCCATTCAGGGTGGTGACATCCGCCGCGTGGTCACCTTGGTCGACACCAAGGTCATGCCGGTCGTCAATTTCCAGCGCATGACCGCATCGGCCGTGGGCCGTGGGTGGCGCCAGGCCACGCCTGAGCAGCAAAAGCGTCTGCAAGACGAGTTCAAAACGCTGTTGATCTACACCTACGCGGGTGCCGCTGCCCAGATCAAGGACCAGACCATCGAGTACAAGCCCATGCGCAACCGCCCTGAGGACACCGATGTGGTTGTCCGCACGTTGGTGCGCGGTAAGGGTGACCCGATCGAGCTCGACTACCGCCTTGAGAAGGCCGGCGAGAGCTGGAAGATCTACGACGTGAACGTGCTGGGCGCCTGGTTGGTGCAAACCTACCAAAGCAGTTTTGCCCAAGAGGTGAATGCGTCCGGCATCGATGGTCTGATCGCCAAGCTGGTCGAGCGCAACAAGCAGCTGGCCAGCAAGAAGACGGCGGGCTGAGCGATGCTGCTGTTGCCTGCGGTCATCACGCACGCCGAGGTGCCCCATGTCTTGCGCCTGTTCAAGCAAACGCTGGAGCAGGCGGCGGGCAAGGGGCCGGTCGACGCAGCCATGTTGACGGTCGACGGTTCTGCCTTGCAGCACTTTGACTCAAGCGCCTTGGCCGTGTTGCTGGAGTGCCAGCGCATGGCCCGCGCCAAGGGCCGGGCCTTTGCCGTTCAGTCGTTGCCAGCCCGTTTGACCGAGCTGGCCCGCCTTTACGGCGTGGACGGCCTGCTGCAGTCGGCCTGATCAGGCCTCCTCGGCCCAGGCGAAGCCGTCGCGCGCCACCAAGGCGCTGGCGGCGGGTGGGCCCCAGCTGCCCGCGCCATAGGTGCGCAGGCCGTGAGGGTCTTGTCGCCACGATTCCAAAATAGGTTCGACCCAGCGCCAGGCTTGTTCTTGCTCGTCTGAGCGCACGAACAGGTTCAGGCGTCCAGCCAGTGCATCGAGCAACATGCGCTCATAAGCACCCACGCGGTCGGTCGGGAAGGCCTTGTCAAAGTCCAGGTCCAGCGACACGGGTGACAAGGTCTCTTGCACCGCTCCTGCGCCCGCCGACGCCACCGAGCCCTTGGCGGCCAGCAGGTGCAACTCCAGGCCGTCTTCAGGCTGCAGCTTGATCACCAGCTTGTTGGGCGCGCTGGCGCCGGGGAAGATCGAGTGCGGCGTGGGTCGGAAGTTCACGACGATCTCGGCGTGGCGGTGTGCCAAGCGCTTGCCCGTGCGCAGGTAGAAGGGCACGCCGGCCCAGCGCCAGTTTTGCACCTCGCAGCGCAGTGCGACGAAGGTTTCGGTGTGGCTGCCGTTGGGGACCTTGTCCTCCTCTAGGTAGCCCTTGACGCTTTCGCCGCCAATGCTGCCCGAGCGGTATTGGCCGCGCACCACGTCGCGGGTCACGCTGGCCGCGTCAAAGGGCTTGAGCGAGCGAAGCACCTTGAGCTTTTCATCGCGGATGGCGTCGGCGTCGGCGCTCGATGGCGGCTCCATGGCCACCATGGTCAGCAACTGCAGCGCATGGTTCTGGATCATGTCGCGCAGGGCGCCGGTGCGGTCGTAAAAATCGCCTCGGGTGCCCACGCCCATGCTCTCGGCCAAGGTGATCTGGATGTTGGCGATGCTCTCGCGGCGCCACAGGGGCTCAAACAGGGCGTTGCCAAAGCGCAGCGCCATGAGGTTTTGCACCGAAGGTTTGCCCAGGTAGTGGTCGATGCGCAGGGCCTGCTTTTCGGTGAACACGGCGCGCACGGCGCGGTTGATGTCTTGCGCACTGGCCAGGTCGTGGCCCAGTGGTTTTTCCAGCACCACGCGCACGCGGTCGTGGTTGAGGCCGCAGGCGCCGAGCTGCTCGCAAATGGCCGGAAAGAGGTGCGGGCTGGTGGCCAGGTACATCACCGTGGTGTCGGCGCTGCGCGTCTCTAGCCACGCTTTGAGGCGCAGGTAGTCGGCGGGTTGCGACAGGTCCATGCGCAGGTAGTGAATCAGCGCGGCAAAGCGGGCGAACTCGTCCTCGGTGGGGCGCTTGGCACTGTCGGCCGCTTGCAGCCGCTCTTTGAGCCACAGGCGATAGCCCGCGTCGTCGCGTTCGTCGCGGGCCACGGCCAGGATGCGCCCATCGGCGGGCAGCTTGCCGTGACGCCAAGCCTGGAACAGCGAGGGCATGAGCTTGCGCCATGTGAGGTCGCCGGTGCCACCGAAGAAAACGAGGTCAAAAGACATGATGTGGGTGCGAAGGTGAACGAGGGGGCCGTGAATCGGGCGCGTGCAACCGAAGCCTTGTCATGTTTTGGTTGCAGAATTAAAGAAACGATAATGCAAATTCAGCCGGTCAGTGGGTGCAAACAGCGCCGACTTGGCCTGTATCTTGTATCTCAAGCCTCAAAATGGTCATTGAGATCGCATTCAGAGACTTTGAATTCCATGACATCGCAACTCGATCAGCTCAAGTCCTACACCACCGTGGTCGCCGATACCGGCGATTTCAAGCAACTGGCGCAGTTCACGCCGCAAGATGCCACCACCAACCCTTCCTTGATCCTCAAGGCGGTTCAAAAGCCCGATTACGCGCCCTTGTTGGCCGACACCGTGGCCGCCCACCCGGGCGCTGCGCTGGACGAGATCGTCGATCAGGTGCTGGTTCGCTTTGGTTTGGAGATCCTCAAGGTGGTGCCCGGTCGTGTCTCGACCGAGGTCGATGCCCGATTGAGCTTTGACACGGTGGCCACGCTGGCCCGAGCGCGTCGCATCATGGCGCTGTACGAAGCCGCCGGCATTGGACGCGACCGCGTGCTGATCAAGATCGCCGCCACTTGGGAGGGCATCCAGGCCGCCCGCGTGCTTGAACAAGAGGGCATTCATTGCAACCTGACTTTGCTGTTCGCGTTCGCCCAGGCGCGCGCTTGCGGCGATGCCCAAGTTCAGCTGATTTCGCCCTTCGTGGGCCGCATCTACGACTGGTACAAAAAGACCGCAGGCGCCGCCTGGGTGGAGGCCGACATGGCCGGTGCCAATGACCCCGGCGTGCAGTCGGTGGCCCGCATTTACCAGCACTACAAGCAGCATGGCGTGCGCACCGAGGTGATGGGCGCCAGCTTCCGCAATGTGGGCCAGATCCTGGCCTTGGCGGGCTGCGATTTGCTCACCATCAGCCCCGATTTGCTGGCGATCTTGCAAGCCGCAGATGGCAGCGCTCAGCCCGTGTCACGGGCCCTGAGCGCCACAGCCAGCACCCAGCCTGCACAGCCCGTTTTGAGCGAGGCCGAGTTCCGCTACCAGCTCAACGACGACGCCATGGCCACCGAGAAGCTGGCCGAAGGCATCCGTGCGTTTGCGGTGGACGCCGGCAAGCTCGACGCCCTGATCTTGGCCCAACGCTGAGAAAAGGCGAGCTGAGCATGACGTATCTCCGTTGCGACCAGACCGTCGCTTGGTCGGCCCTGAGCGGCCACCACGAAGCCCACGGCAAAGACTTTGACCTGCGCCAGGTGTTCACCGACAACCCCGATCGGGTTGCGCAGCTGTCGGTGCCGGCGCCCGAGATGCTTGCCGACCTGTCTCGCTGCCACTGGGACGTGGCCACCCAGCGTCATTTGCTGGACTTGGCACGCGAATGCCAGATCGAGGCCCACCGCGATGCCATGCTGGCCGGCGAGCCGATTAACACCACCGAAGGCCGCGCCGTGTTGCACACCGCTTTGCGCGCACCGCGTGGCGAGGCGCCGTTCAGCGACGACGTGCACAAGGTGCTGGACCGCATGCTGGCCTTTGTGGACGGCGTGCGGGCCACGGCTGGTGGCACGGCCTCGGGTCACATCCGCGACGTGGTCAACATCGGCATTGGGGGATCTGACCTCGGGCCGCAAATGGTTGTACCTGCGCTGGACGCCTTTGTGCATGCGGGCTTGAACTTCCACTTTGTCTCGAACGTCGATGGGCAAGACCTGGCTGCGGTGCTGCGCAAGGTGCGCCCTGAGCACACGCTGTTCATCATCGCGTCCAAGACCTTCACCACGCAAGAGACCATGGCCAACGCCCAAGCGGCGCGCCGGTGGTTCATCGAGCAGGGCGGGCAAGACATTGGCCACCACTTCGTGGCCACCACCACCAATGTGGTTGGAGCGGCCGAGTTCGGCATCACCACCACCTTCGGGTTTTGGGACTGGGTGGGCGGACGTTTCTCGATGTGGTCGTCGATTGGTTTGCCCATTGCGCTGGCCCTGGGCAGTGCGCATTTCCGTGCCATGCTGGCTGGCGCCAATGCCATGGACCGCCACTTTGCCGAGGCCCCCTTGGCGCAGAATCTGCCGATCTGGCTGGGCCTGCTGGACGTCTGGTACCGCAACTTCAAGGGCTACAGCAGCCGCTGTGTCTCGCCCTACCACCATGGTCTGCGCCGCTTGCCGGCCTATCTGCAGCAACTGGTGATTGAGAGCAATGGCAAGCGCGTCGATGCCCAAGGCAACGCCGTGCCTTACGCCACCAGCGAAGTCGTTTGGGGCGAGCCCGGCACCAATGGTCAGCACGCTTTCTACCAAATGCTGCACCAGGGCACCGACGTGATCCCGGTCGAGTTCATCTTGGTCAAACACGCCAGCTACCGCGACCCGGCCAGCTTGTCGCCCGCCTTGCTCACCTTGCTGGATCAGCAGCACCACATGCTGCTGGCCAATGGGCTGGCCCAGGCGCAGGCCTTGATGTGGGGCAAGACCGCCGAAGAGGCTGCACGTGAAAAGGCGCCCACGGCGTCCGCCAGCCTGCCGCCCGAGGTCATTGCGCGTCACCGGACCTTTCCGGGCAACCGCCCCAGCTTGACGCTGCTGCTGGACGAGGTCACGCCGCGCTCGCTCGGCGCGCTGGTGGCTCTGCACGAACACCGCACCTTCGTGAGCGGCGCGCTGTGGGGCATCAATTCTTTTGACCAATGGGGCGTGGAGCTGGGCAAGGCCATGTGCAAAGAACTGCTGCCCCGGCTGGTTTCGGGCGACACCGCTGGCCTGGATGTGGCCACCGCCGCCATGATCGAGCGCCTGCGCTGACCCCAAGGACTTCAAGGCATGAACGACAAGGCTTTGTCCGCCCCGCAGGCGGTGGTGTTTGATTTTGGTGGCGTGCTTTTCAACTGGCAGCCTTTGAAGCTGATCCAGTCGGTGCTGCCGCACCACGCGGGTGACGATGCGCAGGCAGCCGAGCTGGCGGCGTCGGTGTTTCAGTCTTTTGTGCCTGGCAGTGATTGGTCGGAGTTTGACCGTGGCGCATTGAGTTGGGACGAGGTGGCTTCGCGCATCGCCTCGCGCACAGGCTTGCCCGAGGCCGATGTCCGTGAGCTGATGTCGGCCATCCCGCCGCACCTGGCGCCCATGCTCGACACGGTGGCTTGGCTGGAGCGCTTGGCCAGTCAGGGCACGCGTCTGCACTTTTTGTCGAACATGCCGCAGCCTTATGCGGAGTTCTTGCAGCGCGAACACGCGTTTTTGCAGCACTTTGAGAGCGGCGTGTTTTCGTGCGATGTGGGCCAGGTCAAGCCCAATGCCGACATCTTCCACACCACGGCCGAGCAACTGGGCTTGGACGCCACCCAGTGCGTGTTCATCGACGACAACGCCCACAACATCACCACGGCCTTGGGGCTGGGCTGGCGTGCGGTGCGATTTGTGGGTGCCGCCCAGGCCGAAGCCGAGCTGCAGCAGCGCGGCTGGCGTTGATCCGCTGCAGATCAGGCCTCTGCGCCGACCTCGCTCAAGGCCTTGCGCATCTTCTTCATGGCTGCGACCTCGATCTGGCGGATGCGTTCGGCGCTGACGCCGTAGACGGCGGCCAGGTCGTGCAGCGTCATGCCGCCCGAGCCGTTGTCGTTGACCTTGAGCCAGCGCTCTTCCACGATGCGGCGGCTGCGATCATCGAGCTGCGACAGCGCATGGGTGATGCCATCGGTGGCCAGCCAGTCGCGGCGGTGTGCCTCGATCACGCGGGTGGGCTCGTGCAGGTCGTCTGACAGGTAAGCCATCGGAGCCGCTGGGCCTTCGTAGTCGTCGTCGGCTGGGGCTTCCAGGGCCACGTCGCCACCCGACATGCGCGTTTCCATCTCGATGACGTCTTCGGGGCGCACATCCAGTTCTTGCGCCACACGCAGGATGTCGGCTTCAGACAGGCCGGCGCGGCCCACGTGGGCGTCGTCCAAATCGTGTTTGTACTGGTGCTTGAGCGAGCGCAGGTTGAAGAACAGCTTGCGTTGCGCCTTGGTGGTGGCGACCTTGACCATGCGCCAGTTCTTGAGCACGTACTCGTGGATCTCGGCTTTGATCCAATGCATGGCGTAGCTGACCAGGCGCACGCCTTGGTCAGGATCGAAGCGCTTGACGGCCTTCATCAGGCCCACATTGCCTTCTTGGATCAGGTCGCCCTGGGGCAGGCCGTAGCCAATGTACTGGCGCGAAATCGACACCACCAAGCGCAGGTGCGAGAGCACCAGCTTGGAGGCGGCTTGCAGGTCTTGCTGGTCGCGCAGTCGACGCGCCAGGGCCTGTTCCTCGTCGACGTCCAGCAGCGGGATGGCCTGGACGGAGCGGATGTACGCATCCAGGTTGCCCAGTGAGGGCACCACACTGAAAGGGTCGCGGGGAGCAAGGGCAGTGGTCACGGTCATGGATGGTTCCTTTCTGGATCCTTCACCCAAAATATTAGCACTCTTGCTCAGAGAGTGCTAAGCCCGAAAAGTTCCCCTTTTCAGGGGGATGTCTTGGGCTCAGGCCTGCGCGCCCAGCGTCACCAGTGCCGAGGAGATGCCCGCGATGGTCGAGAACACCTCGCGCGTCAGCATGGCGTTGGGGAATTCCAGGTCGAACCGTCCCTCCAGGGTCATCATCACGTTCACGCTGGCGTGAGATGTCATGCCGCCTTCGTACAGGTTCGCAGCTGCATCAATGGCATAAGGATCGACAGCCAGGCGTCCGTGGTCGCGCAAAGCGTCACGAACAGCGGATTCAATGGCGGTGTGAGGAGTACCCATGTTGGATCGTTTGGATGGTCAAGTTGAGAGGGAACTTCGAGTGTGGCTGGTCTGCGTGGCCTGTTGATGACCGCCAGCGCCTGCCCCTCGAATCGGTGGCTAAGTATCTCCTATCAGCAAGTTATAGCCACCATAATCCTGGAAAACACCCGGTTCTGAGGTCGTTTTTCATCAAATAACCCCCATTAAACGAAACTCATGTATTGCGCCCCTGTTGAGTTGAATTTTGACGACGAGCCCCATCAGATCCGGTGGACCTGGGGCCATGGGTGAGCGTGTGACGCCTTTGCCGCAAGCCACTTGGTTCGGATATCAACAGGCGCCTTTGCTTGGGCACCTGCACACCCCTGAGCCAGGGCAGCTGGGCGGCTTGCCCGTGCTGCTGTGTGCCACGCACGGTCAAGAGTACATGTCAGCGCATCGCAGCATGCAGGCGTTGGCCCAGCAACTCGCGCGCAGCGGACACCCGTGCCTGCGCTTTGATCACCTGGGCTGTGGTGACTCGATGGACCCTCCCGCGTCAGCGTCTGTGCAAGGCCTTGCGGCATGGCCTCAGGGCAT
>JAVLFO010000340.1:0-5349 GCA_046052805.1 Aquabacterium sp.
ACACATCGCAAGGCACGTACACATCGGGCAAGAAGTGCATCTCGACCTTGAGCACGCCATCGCCCTGACAGGCTTCGCAGCGGCCACCGGCCACGTTGAAGCTGAAGCGGCCGGCGTTGTAGCCGCGCTCGCGGGCTGTGGGCACATCGGCCAGCAACTCGCGGATCGGCGTGAACAGGCCGGTGTAAGTTGCAGGGTTGCTGCGCGGGGTGCGACCAATGGGCGACTGGTCCACGTTGATGACCTTATCGAACAGCTCCAGGCCTTCGATCTCGTCGTGGGACTCGGGCTCGGCATGGCTTTGGTAAAGCTTCTTGGCCACGGCCGCATACAAGGTGTCGTTGACCAAGGTGGACTTGCCCGAGCCCGACACACCGGTCACGCAGGTCAGCAAGCCCGCAGGGAACTCGGCGGTCACACCTTTGAGGTTGTGGCCACGCGCATTGACCACACGCAGGCGCGGTGTGTCGGCCGTGAAGGCGTGGCGCTGTGTGGGCACCTCGATGCGCAGCACGCGCGCCAGGTACTGCCCAGTGATGCTGTTGGGGTTGTCGAGGATCTCTTGCGGGCGACCTTGGGCCAGCACGCGGCCACCGTGCACGCCGGCACCGGGGCCCATGTCGACCACGTGGTCGGCGGCGCGGATCATGTCTTCGTCGTGCTCGACCACGATGACGCTGTTGCCGATGTCTCGCAGGTGCTGCAAGGTGCCGATCAGGCGGTCGTTGTCGCGCTGGTGCAGGCCGATGCTGGGCTCATCGAGCACGTACATCACGCCGGTCAGACCCGAGCCAATCTGCGAGGCCAGGCGGATGCGCTGGGCCTCACCGCCCGAGAGCGTGTCGGCACTGCGGTCGAGGCTGAGGTAGTTCAAGCCCACGTCGTTCAAGAAGCGCAAGCGCGAGCGGATCTCGTTGACCACCTTGGAGGCGATCTCGGCCTTGGCGCCGATCAGGCTGAGCTGCTCGAAATAGCGCTGCGCATCGGCCAGCGTGGCGTGCGCGATCTCGAAAATGGCGCGGGTCTCGCCCGTGTTGGCGTCCAACAGCTTGACGTTGCGGGCCTCGGTGCGCAGGCGGGTGCCGTGGCAATCGGGGCAGGCCTTGGGCTGCTGGTAACGGGCCAGCTCTTCGCGCACCGCAGCCGAGTCCGTCTCTTTGAAACGGCGTTCGAAGTTGTGGATGATGCCTTCGAAGGGGTGCTTGCGCTTGACCTTGCGCTTCTTGCCCGAGGGGCCATCGGCCTCGTAAACAAACTCGATTTCTTCTTCGCCCGAGCCATACAACAGCACGTGCTGAACGTGCGCTGGCAGCTCTTCAAAGGGCTGTTCGATGTCGACGTTGTAGTGCTTGCCCAGCGTCTCGATCAGGCTGTAGGTGTAGGTGTTGCGGCGGTCCCACCCTTTGATGGCGCCACTGCCCATGCTCAGGGTCGGGAAGGCCACCACGCGCAGCGGATCGAACGCAATGACTTGGCCCAAGCCGTCACACGTGGGGCAAGCACCCACGGGCGAGTTGAACGAGAACAGGCGCGGCTCCAGCTCGGCCAGCGAGTAGCTGCAGACCGGGCAGGCGAACTTGGCAGAGCACAGGTGCTCGACACCGCTGTCCATCTCAAAGGCCAAGGCGCGGCCATCGGCCAGGCGCAGGGCGGCTTCAAAGCTCTCGGCCAGACGCTGGCGCAGGCCGGGGTTGCTGGCGGTGATTTCACCGGGCAGGTCGGCGCGCACCTTGATGCGGTCAACGACCACGTCGATGTCGTGCTTTTCGTTTTTGACCAAGGGCTGCAAGTCGGCCGCCTCAAGCACCTGGCCATTGACCCGAAAGCGCACATAGCCTTGCGCCTGCATGCCAGCGAACAGGTCGGCGAACTCGCCCTTGCGCTCGCGCACCACGGGCGCGAGGATCATCAGCTTGGTCTCTTCAGGCAAGGCCATGACCATGTCCACCATCTGGCTGACGCTTTGTGCTTGCAATGGCACATGGTGGTCGGGGCAAAACGGCGTGCCGGCACGCGCGTACAGCAGGCGCAGGTAATCGTGGATCTCGGTGACGGTGCCCACGGTCGAGCGCGGGTTGTGGCTGGTGGCCTTTTGCTCGATGCTGATGGCGGGCGAGAGGCCCTCGATCAAGTCCACATCGGGCTTGTCCATCAATTGCAAAAACTGGCGCGCGTAGGCGCTCAGGCTTTCGACGTAACGGCGCTGGCCTTCGGCGTACAGGGTGTCAAACGCAAGGCTAGACTTGCCAGAACCCGACAGGCCCGTGATCACCACCAACTGGTGCCGAGGCAAATCGAGGTCGATGTTTTTGAGGTTGTGCGTGCGGGCGCCGCGGATCTGGATCTGGGGGTTCTCGCCACGTGGACGCGCCGCCACAGCAGGTGCGCCATGGGGTGCGGCAGGGGCATTGACCAAAGCGGTTGAAGGGGCCGCAGGGGCAGCAAAATCGTCAGAGCGAGACATCGGGCGGCGTGATCAAAGGATCAGGGAAAAAGCGAAGCGGGCCTTGGCGCAAGGCAACCGGCCATGATACGTCGGGACAACCCGAGGTGTCAGCCCTCGGCACGCGAGGTGACATCGTGACGTGTTAAAAACGCCCACGCCATGAACGACACCACCGATTCGAACGAACCTCGCTTGCGTCTGCTGACGGCCCTGTCGGGCCTGTTGGCCGACAAGGCCAGTGCCGACATCACGGTGGGCGACATCGTGGCTCAAGCCCGGGTGTCAAAGCGCACGTTTTACGAGCAGTTCGCCACCAAAGACGACTGCCTGCTGGCCTTGTTCGAGCATTTGGGTGACAGCACCCTGGCGCTGATCGCCGCCGACTACCACCCCAGCGACGACGTGGCCGAGGCCATTGAAAGCGTGACCCGCGCCTACCTGCTGCACCTGCAGGGCCAGCCCGCGCTGGTGCGCACGCTCTACACCGAGCTGATGACCATTGGCGCCGAAGGCCTGGCCGTGCGCCGGCGCATCACTCAGCGCTTCGCCGACTTCCTGATCCACCAAACGGAGCTGGCCCGGCTGCGCGAACCCCACAAACGCCCGCTGCCCACGGCCCTGGCCACTGCGGCGGTGGGCGGCGTGAACGAGTTGATCTTGCAAGCCATTGAAGAAGGCCGCGCCGACCGCCTGGTGGCGCTGACACCGGCCGTGACCGCCTTCATGCAAGCGGTGCTGCAGCAACCCATTGCGCAAGTGGCGGCGTGAGGGCTCAGGCCGCGACTTCGGCCTGACAACGCGCCACGATGGCGCCCAGCCCTTCGATCTCGACACGCACCGTGTCACCCGCTTGCAAGAACTTGGGTGGTGAAAACGCCGCGCCCACACCACTACAGGTGCCCGTGAAAATCACGTCGCCCGGCTCCAGCGTCATCACCTGGCTGAGCTGCGCGATCTGGGCCCACACGTTGTGGATCATCCAGCGCGTGTTGCTGCTTTGGCGCAGCTCGCCATTGACCCAGCAGCGCAAATCGAGCGCATGCGGGTCAGGCAGTTCATCAGACGTGGTGATCCATGGGCCAAAGGGCGCATGCGTGTCAAACGACTTGCCCAGCGTCCATTGCGAGGTGCGTTTTTGGATGTCGCGCACCGACACGTCGTTGCCCACGCAGTAGCCAAACACCACCTCGTGTGCGCGCTCGGGCGCCACATGGCGGCAACGCTGCCCAATGATGGCCACCATCTCGCCCTCGTAGTCGGTCATGGTCGAGACGCGGGGCAGCACGATCGGGTCGAACGGCCCGTTGATGGCATTGGCCAGCTTGGTGAACCACACCTGGTGATCGGGCACCGTGCGCGTCTCGCCGATGATGGCTTCTTGCACGTGGTCCAGGTAGTTCAGGCCAATGGCCAGGGTCTTGCCAGGGCGCGGCACAGGTGCCAGCAAGCGGACCTGGTCCAGCAGCACATCGGGCTCGGCGTCTTGCAAGGCCAGCACGCGCGGCTGCAACTGCGGCCATTGCGCGATCAGGTCGATCATGGGTTGGTGTGCCGACAAGGCATCGCCCAAGGTGCGGGTGAGCGAGACGATGCCCGAGCCTTTGACCCAGCCGACGTGGGTCTGGCCTTGGTGCTCGTAAGTGCACAGATGCATGTGGGGTCTCCCGAGATGCGCAGGCCGCCGTGGCTCACGCCTCGCGCAAACAATCGATGATGTTCAGGCGCGCTGCACGCCAGGCTGGGATGAAGCCGCCCAGCAGCCCCATGAACAGGGCAAAAGCCAGCGACGACAGCGCGATGGATGGGGTGAGTGTGAACTGGAAAGCCAGCTCCGAAAAGGTCTGGAAATTGACCGTGGAGATGTTGACCGCTTGCATGAAGGAGGCGGCCGCCAAACCCAGCAGCCCGCCGATCAATGACAAGAGCAGGGCCTCGCCCAAGAAGGCGGACAAAACCGCGCCGCGCCGAAAGCCCAGCGCCCGCAAGGTGCCGATCTCGCCAATGCGCGAGGCCACCGAGGCGAACATGGTGATCATGGCGCCCACCACTGCCCCGATCGAGAAGATGATGGACAGCGCCAGCCCCAGGATGCGGATGAAGGTGGCCAAGGCCTCGGACTGCTCAGCGTAGAAAGCCACCTCGGGCTTGGCCTCCAGGGTGAGGCGCGGATCGGCCTCCAAGCTGGCCTTGACCGAGGCAAAGCCCGACGGGTCGGTGAGCTTGAAGACCACGCTGGAGTACACGTTGCGGCGGAAGGCCTGCATCATCTGCTCGCTGTCGCCCCAGACCTCGGAGTCGAAGCCACTGCGCTGGGCGTCGAACACGCCCACCACCAGCCAGTCGCGACCGGCAAAGCGCATGGTCTCGCCCAAACCGGCGTGCGCAAAGCCTTTGGCAATGGCACGGCCCGTGATGATTTCGCTGGTGCCGGGTCGAAACGCCCTGCCCTCGATGATCTTGACCTGTGGGCGCAACGACAGGCCCACCAGCGAGGTGCCTCGCACCGTGACGTTGCTGGGCTTGCCGTTGCTGCGCTTGGGCAAGGTGTTGAGCACCACCGGCTCTTTGCTGACGAGCTTGTGACCGTCGGGGTCGGTGGCCAGTTGATTCAGGCTCTCAATCACCGCAGCCTCGTCGCGCGTGATGGCCGAATTGATCTCGGCCCCCGCACCTTTGCGCAAGACCATGACGTTATCAAGCTGCCCCGTGGCCACCAAGGTGGCGCGGATGCCCTCGCTCATCATCAACACGGTGGCGAACACATACACCACCAAGCCCATGCCACCAGCGGTCAGCGCGGTGGTGACACGCCGCACCGAGAGGTTGCGGGCGATGTAGCTGAAGGGGACTGCGCGGGGGGCTGTCTCTTATACACATCTGACGCTGCCGACGACTAGTCGAGT
>JAVLFO010000341.1:0-4205 GCA_046052805.1 Aquabacterium sp.
GCCCGACCCTGCGCCCTCCTCGGACTGCAAGGTCGCGCCCATCTGGGCCATGAAATGTTTGCGGTGCGACAAGCCGGTCAGCGAATCGCAATGTGCCTGCTGACGCAGCTGCTCGACCTGCCAGGCCTGCTCGTCGAACAAAGACTTCAAGCGCAACACCACCGCGTTCATCGCCTGACTCAAACGCGCCAGCTCGGGCACCTTGGGCTCATCGACCGTGATGAAGCGACGCTCCATCAGGGCCTGTGCCTGGCTGACCGTGGCATCCAAAGGCGTACGGATGCGGCGCACGCCGAACCATGCCACCGCACTGGAGAAAACACCCAGCACAAACAGCCACCCAGCGGTCTTGATGCTGCCTTGCCACAGCTGCTCGTGCGCAAACGCCGAGTGACTGACGACCTCGACCGAGCCGAGCGCCCGCCAGCCATCTGAAACCTGGGCCACGCCCTGGGCAGACTCGACTGGCACCAGTTCAACGAACCAGCCCGGGGCCAGGTCTCTGGCGACCTTGGCATCGGCATCGCGCGTGAACACCGTGCGGCCACCGGCGTCCTTGTAAGTGATGCGTTGGTAAAAGCCGGTGTCGAACATCGCCGAGACGGTGAGCTCGAGCTCGGCCATGTCGCCGCGCTGCTGAGACAGGCTCAAAGCCAGCGATTGCGCGTTGTCGGCGTTTTTCAGGCGCAGCTGAGTCTCCAGGTAGCCCCGCGCAGAAAGCATCCACACGCCAAAGCTGCCCAGAAACGCCATCAACAGCGTCACCAGCAACAACAACCAGATCTGTCGGATCAGGGACATAAGACACCCATCGTCAGCCGCATCACCACCAACCCTCGGCCTTGGCTTTGGCCAAGACATCGCGCCAGCGAGACAAACGTGCAGCCGGATCGCCCGCACTGGCACCAGCCACACCTTGCCACAACCCCTCTGCGTTGAAGCTGAAAACAGGGGCCAAATCCGGGCGCCGCGAAGCGGGTCGGATCTCGGTCACCAAGTTGTCCAGAATCAAAGGCTCGGCATTGGGCTCAGGGTAATACGCCAACACCATGTGAGCCTGAATGCCCCCACCCACTTGGGCGCGAACATACACAAGCCGCATCTTCACACCAGGAACGCCGGCTGCGAGCAGGGAAAAGTACTTGCCAATTGCATAATCTTCGCAATCACCTTGACCTTTGGCCAGAGATTCCAGCGGTGACGCCCAGTAATCGACAACGCCCCACGTTTCTCGGTCATCGCGATACAAAACTTGGCGATTGAAAAAGGTATTGATGACTTTCAGGCGGGTTTCTTCGTCCTGGCTGGCAACTTCACCGATGTCTTGCAACAGGGCCTGGGCTCGGGCATACGCGGCCGGCCCCATTTTCTGCGCTGAGGCCAGCACCCGGGGCGAGTCAAGGGCAGGCACGCCTCCCCACGCGAAACACAAGGTGAAAACCAGCACACGCCCCCAGGCACGCGCACGCTCACACCGCGTCCCAGACGGCCACAAGCAGCCAGCCCACTTGCACAGAAGCAGACACCGTTGAACGAGCGAAATGGGCTTGGGCGAACGGACCACATAGCTCCATCGGCCAACGCCGCCACAACTTGATGGCAAGCGCACCCGACTGCCTGGCCGATACCCTCCATGGCGGGTGCCATTTCACGCGAGCCACGGGCGAAATACCCATTTTTTGATGCCAAAATCTCAAAATATGCGCGGAGCTGCCGATAACTGTCCTTGTCGTCCTCCACGGGACAACAAACCCCACATTCGCGCCCACCGACAAGTTGACGAGTAACGAGGTACCAGGTGAACACAATGACGATGAAACACCGCTTGACTGCACTTGCACTGGCTTGCACTGCTTTGGGCGCTCAAGCCCAAGTGGCCAACAGCGACTTGGCTGCGGCTGTTCAAAAAGCCATCACCTACAACCCAGAGGTCACGGCGCGCCTCAATGCGCTGCGCGCGTCGGCCAATGAAGCCGATGTGGCACGTGGCGGCTACTACCCCACCGTCGACCTGGGTGCCAGCGTGGGCCGCGACAACAACCGCATCACCTCGCGCGACCCTGCCTCGCAGAGCCTCACGCGCAACGGCATCTCCTTGAGCGCCAACCAGGTGCTGTGGGATGGCCAAGCCACCCGCAAAGAAGTCGAACGCCTGGGCCACGCCCGCGTCACGCGTTACTTTGAATTCCTGTCGACCACCGAAGACACCGCCCTCGAAGCCACCCGCGCTTACCTGGACGTGCAGCGCTATCGCAAGCTGGTCGAGTTGGCCGAAGACAACTACGTTCAGCACAAATACGCTTTTGACCAACTGCAGTCGAAGTTCAAAGCCGGCGTTGGCCGTGGTGTCGACTCTGAACAAGCCAACGCCCGCTTGGCTTTGGCCGACTCCAACCTGACGACCGAAGTGGCCAACCTGCACGACGTCAGTGCGCGCTTCCTGCGTGTGGTGGGCGATGCCCCTGCCGCCAAACTCGGCACGGCAACCAGCCTGGACAAAGGCATCTTGAGCGCCAACACCGACACCGTGAACCAAGCGCTGTCCAAAAACGCCAGCATCAGCGCCGCCATTGAAAACATGCGCGCCGTCGAGTCGCAGGCCAAGACCAAAGACAGCCCATTCCAGCCCAAGGTCGAAGCGCGCGTGCGCTCTGGCGTCGGCAAGAACTTCGATGGCATCCGCGACCAAAAGCGCGACACCGCCGCTGAGTTGCTGCTGAACTGGAACCTGTACAACGGCGGATCTGACCAAGCCCGCGTGCGCCAGTTCGCCGACCTGATCAACCAAGCTGCAGACCAGCGTGACAAGGCCTGCCGCGACGTTCGCCAAACCACGGCCATTGCCCACAACGACATCCAAAAGCTCAAGGACCAGCTCAAAGCCCTGGACCGCAACGTGCTGGCGATCGAGAAGGCCCGCGACGCCTACCGCCAGCAATTCGACATCGGTCAACGCAGCCTGCTGGACTTGCTGAACTCTGAAAACGAGCTCTACACAGCCAAGCGCTCGTATGCCAACGCCGAATACGACCTGCAGTTGGCCTATGCCCGCACGCAAGCCGCGCGCAACAGCCTCACGGCCAACCTGGGTCTGGCCCCTGCCGATGACGGCAACCAAGACTTGGTCAAAGACTGGCAAGCCGCCGACGAAGCGGCGCAACGCTGCCCCGTGACCTCGGTCGAGCCCATGATCACCACGCACGCCGACCTGGACGCACGCGCCAAGAAGCTCGCTGGTCCTGCCGTGGCAGCCACACCCGTGGCAGCTGCTGCGCCGATGGCCGCCAAAACAACGGCCGCCGATGCCGCAGCGGTGCAAACCGTCAGCCAACGCCTGAACGACTGGGCGGCCGCTTGGATGGCCAAGGACGCTGACCGTTACTTCACCTTCTATGGCAAGGACTTCGCCCCAGCGCGTTACACCTCGGCCAAGTGGATCAACGAGCGCCGCCGTCTCTTGGGCAAGTCCGGCCCCATCACCGTCAAGCTTGACAACATCAAGGCCAGCCCACAAGGCGATGCCGTGGTCACCAGCTTCGACCAGACCTACACCTCCAACAACTTCAAGGATCAGTCGGCCAAGACCTTGACCTGGAAGTTGCTCAATGGCCAGTGGGTGATCGTCAAAGAAAGCAACCGCTGACCTTCGGGCCACAACCCGCCGCCCAAAAGCGCCCCAAGGGGCGCTTTTTTCTTGCCCGCAACAAAGTGCCATGGCGCCGCACCTTTGCCGTGGGTCATGTGGCCGTCATGCGGGCCAGCGCACAATGCGCCATCTCATCCACCCCGGGACCGGCCATGTACCACGGCGAGCGCTTCAACAGCTGGACCCACGCGCTGGGTCTGGCCCTGTCGGTGCTCGGGGCGGCAGCCTTGATGCAAGAGGCCCTCAAGCACGGGCATTGGCGCCACGTGGTGGGCTTCGGTGCATTCGGTTTGACGATGGTTGTGCTGTACGGCGCTTCAACGCTGTACCACAGCACCCAAGGCGCTCGTAAAGCGCTGTGGGCCAAGGCCGATCACTGCGCCATCTACCTGCTCATTGCGGGCACCTACACACCCTTTGCGCTGCTGACGCTGCACGGCCCCTTGGGATGGGGCTTGCTGGCCTTCGTGTGGGCGCTTGCTGCCATTGGCGTTTGCAAAGAGCTTTGGTGGGGGCGTGACACCGTGCCTCTGTCTCTTATACACATCTGACGCTGCCG
>JAVLFO010000342.1:0-1664 GCA_046052805.1 Aquabacterium sp.
CCGATGGCCAGACCGAACTGGCGCGCTGGGTGAAAGAGCCCACGCCACCGCGTGCGCGCTCGGCATAGAACGCGGCCATGCGGTTGAAGCCATCTTTGGCTTCCTCCAGGCCCACGTGCATCGATCCCATCAGGACGCGGTTGCGCAGCGTGGTGAAGCCAAGGTCCAGCGGTTGCAGCAGGTGGGGGTAGGCGCTCATGGGTGTCTCTCTCGGTATGAAGGTGAACGTGCGACAGATCCAAAACAGATCGACAGGATGCAGGCAGGCCCGCTCGGGCACAACTATGCAACCAGTTGCACAAATATAGGCGATCGATCGCACTTATGCAACTGGTTGCATAGCGACCTGCTGCCGCTTAAACTGACGCCATGTCTTTGTCCCACGCCTTGATGACCTCCTTGCTTGAAAAGTCATCGTCGGGCTACGACCTGGCACGGCGTTTTGACAAGTCGATTGGCTTTTTCTGGCACGCCACGCACCAGCAGATTTACCGCGAGCTGGCCCGCATGGAGGCTGCCGGCTGGATCAACTCAGAGGCCGCGCCCGATGGCGGTAAGACCCGCAAGCGCATCTACAAGGTCCTGCCCGATGGCCAGACCGAACTGGCGCGCTGGGTGAAAGAGCCCACGCCACCGCCTGACCTGCGCGACGAGCTGATGGTGCGCCTGCGCGCCGATGCCGTGGTGGGTCCACTGGGTTTGGAAGACGAGATCGCGCGCCGCATGGCCCATCACCAAGTCAAGCTACAAGCCTACCGGGCCATTGAGCAGCGTGACTTCCCCGCTGACAAGCCATTGAGCCGCGAGGCCCAGATCCAACACCTGATCCTCAAGACCGGGATCATGTACGAGGCCAGTTGGTTGAACTGGTCGAAAGAGGCGCTGGCCGTGCTGCGGGTCAAGGCTGTGGCTGACCCAACACCGTGAGGTTGAAAGGCACGCGCAAGGCGGCCTTTTCAATTTGGACCGGGAAGGGCTCCAAGGGCGCCAGCAAGCGGAACTCGGTGCGCCCCACCATGCGCGCCGTCAGGTCGGCATGGATGCTGGGCTTGAGCACAAAGGTGGTGTCGAGCGGGATGCGCAAAGACGGTGGCAGCTCGCCCGTGGCGTGCACATCCAGCACCACAGGCACCTGGGCATGGACCGGCACCACCATGTGCACGGGCAACATCACATCCACCGGCAAGGTCACCGGGATCGGCGGCAGCCACGATCGCAGGGGCACGCTCAAGGTCACGGTGGTGCGCACGGGCACGTCTTGGTCCACGCTCACCTCGGTGTCGATGGGCAAGGTGGTGCTCAGTTGCACACGCGCATCCAGGCTGTCTTGGATCTGCGCCGTCAGGGTCTGGTGAATGGGCAAACGCAAAGTGGGTGAGACATCCAGGCGCGATCGCAAGGGCGATTGCACCTCGGCCAAGGCCTGCATGTTGACCGGCAAGCGCAAGGCCACGGGCTGGTCGCGCAGTGTGAAGCGGGCTTCCCAATAACCGTAGAAATACCAGACCGACGCCGTGAACAACAACAGCCACACCGCCAGCAAGGTGGCCCCCACCACCACCAAGGCCACCGGCTTGACCGGGCGGTTCCAACCCCGGGGGGGCTGAACGCTCATGGCGCGGGCCTCGTGCCTGGCGTGGCGGTGGGCAGAAGCGCTGGCAAGG
>JAVLFO010000343.1:0-2327 GCA_046052805.1 Aquabacterium sp.
GGCCGCATCCGCGAGGCCGATGGCGGCACCTTGTTCCTCGATGAAATCGGCGACATGCCTTTGGCCCTGCAAGCCCGCCTGCTGCGCGTGCTGCAAGACAAGGTCGTCGTGCCATTGGGGGGCAGCAAGCCCGTGCCCGTCAACTTCGTGCTGGTCAGCGCCACCCACCGTCAGCTCAAAGCGGCCATCGCCGAGGGCCACTTCCGAGAAGACCTCTACTACCGCCTCAACGGCCTGAGCGTCACCCTGCCCGCACTGCGCGAACGCCAAGACTTCAAGGCCCTGGTCGCCAGCGTGCTGAGCCAGATCACCCACGACATGGGTCGGGCCCCGGTCAACAGCGTGCACCCAGGCCTGATGCAGGCCCTGGCAAGCCACCACTGGCCGGGCAACCTGAGACAGCTGCACAGCCTCTTGCGTACCGCCTGCGCGCTGCTCGACGCCGATGCCCACGCGCTCG
Source organism: Aquabacterium sp. (assembly GCA_046052805.1). Classification (GTDB taxonomy): domain Bacteria; phylum Pseudomonadota; class Gammaproteobacteria; order Burkholderiales; family Burkholderiaceae_C; genus Aquabacterium. The sequence continues at coordinate 461 of JAVLFO010000343.1, forward strand.
ACTGGTCGCACCTGCCAGACGACATGGTCAGCGAACTGCAAGACACGGGCAAAGCGCCACCCGCCGTCGAGCCCGACACGCACGCCGCAAGCACAGCCCGACCGCGCCCTACCGACGCCCCTCGCAACACAGAGGCCGGCGCGAAGGCCAACACGCCAGAGGCACCCGCCCTGACGCCTGCAGAGCCCAATCTGCGCCGCCTGTCCCTGCTGACCATCCAGCAAGTCGTGGCCCACAGCGGAGGCAACATGTCTCTGGCCGCCCGCCAACTGGGCATCAGCCGCAACACCCTCTACAGGCGGCTCAAGCCAAATCCCGACGAGGGCGTTTGACTCGACTCAGGCGCCGCAAGCCGCGACATGCCCGAGACACCCCACCGCTTCAGGGCCCTTTGTCGCATGCGCGGGCGCAAGAAATGCCACCTCAAGCGCGAGATCGGCACCGCATTGGGTAGCATCACACCCATGACGAACGTTGACCCCCAAGAACTTGCCAAATTCAGCGACCTGGCCCACAAGTGGTGGGACCCAGAGAGCGAATTCCGCCCCCTGCACATCATCAACCCCCTGCGCCTGGACTGGATCGACCAGCAAGCTGCCATCAAAGGCAAGCGCGTGGTCGACGTGGGCTGTGGCGGCGGCATCCTGGCCGAGGCCATGGCCCGCCGTGGCGCCAAGGTGTTGGGCGTGGACCTGGCCGAAAAGTCCCTGAAAGTGGCGCAGCTGCACGCCATGGAAGCCGGTGTGCCCGACCTCGACTACCGCGCCATCTCGGCCGAAGAGCTCGCGGCCGAACAGCCCGCCCAGTTCGACGTCGTCACCTGCATGGAAATGCTCGAACACGTGCCCGACCCGTCGGCCATCGTGCGCGCCTGCGCCAACATGGTCAAACCTGGCGGCTGGGTGTTTTTCTCCACGCTCAACCGCAATCCCAAGTCCTTCTTGTTCGCCATCGTCGGCGCCGAGTACGTGCTGGGCCTGCTGCCCAAAGGCACCCACGAGTTCGCCCGCTTCATCCGCCCGGCCGAGCTGAGCCGCTGGGTGCGCGAAGCCGGCCTCGACCACGTTCAGTACAAAGGCATGGAATACAACCCCTTCACGCGCAACTACTGGCTCTCGGGCGACACCAGCGTCAACTACATGGTGGCCTGCCGCAAGCCGCTGAACGGGTGAGCCTTGGCATGAACAACACACCGGCCGACGCAAGCGCCCGCATCCATTGGCCCCAAGCGCCCCAGGCCGTGCTGTTCGACCTCGACGGCACCTTGGCCGACACGGCGGGTGACCTCGGCGGCGCCCTCAACCACCTGCGCGTGGTGCGTGGCCTGGCCCCACTGCCGCTTGACGTGCTGCGCCCCTACGCCTCAGCCGGCGCGCGCGGCTTGATCGGCGTGGGCCTGGACATCCACCCCGGGCACGACGAGTACGAGTCCTTGAGACTCGCCTTCTTGGACGCCTACACCCAGTGCCTGTCAGACACCACCGTGCTGTTCGAGGGCATGGACGCGGTCTTGCTCACCCTTGAGGCTCGCGGCATGCCTTGGGGCGTGGTCACCAACAAGCCCCATCGCTTCACCTTGCCTGTGATGAACGGCCTGCAACTGCGCGAGCGCGCCGCCGTCATCATCAGCGGCGACAGCACCGCACACGCCAAGCCCCACCCGCTGCCCTTGCTCACAGCGTGCGAGCACATTGGCGTCGACCCGACACGCGTGCTGTACGTCGGCGACGACCTGCGCGACATCCAAGCCGCCATCGCCGCGCAAATGCCCAGCGCAGCGGCGCAATGGGGCTACATCGGCCACAGCGGCGACATCACCGAGTGGGGCGCCAGCGTCATCTGCGATCAACCTGCTGATTTGCTGACA
>JAVLFO010000344.1:0-4894 GCA_046052805.1 Aquabacterium sp.
ACAGGCAGCGTCCGGTGGGCGAACTCAGGCAATACTTGTTGTTCTAGCCAGGAGCGCAACATCTCACCCTGCATGGCATCTTTGCGCTCCATCGACAGAACACCAAGCTCCAGCTCCATGATGGTGATGGCGGACACGAACAGGTCAGAAGCGTCAACGCTTTGCGTCCATGCAGTCACGTTGGCATCGGCCTTGCCTAGGCGAACCTTGCGCAGTTCTGACACCACGTTGGTATCGAGAACAAGCATCATGAGAAATCAGCCGGACGGGCTTCAATGATGGCGCGGGGAGGCTCAAATTCGATGTCAGCCATGCCGGACATTGCCAATGCATCGGCAATGTTGCGCCGCTGCTTTGTGAGCCGCTGATAGTCCTCAAAGCTCATGAGCACATGGGCAGGTTTGCCACGATCTGTGATGAAAACCGGGCCGCTGCGGGTGGCCCGCTTCGCCTCACTCGCCCCCTGGTTGAACTCGCGGCTTGAGATGGTGGTAATGGTCATGGCAGCACCTGCGCATTCAATGAATGTAGTTAGGTTACTACATTCGGTGTGCGGGATGCAAGTGCGCAACTGATGCATGACGCCCAACTCCAATGTGGCACGAATCTCAAAAACGTCAGAGAACCGTTCAAAGCCACAAACAAAAAAGGCGACCTCTGCGGGCCGCCTTCTCTGTGTTCTTGATCTACAAGGACTGAATTTTGGTGGCCTGGGGCGGAATCGAACCACCGACACGCGGATTTTCAATCCGCTGCTCTACCAACTGAGCTACCAGGCCAACTCTTCGTTGATTACCGCAAAGCAGTGATCAGCGAAGACCTAGACTATACATCAGTTTGATGCCGTTTTCTTGCTTCGGCCCAAATCGACACCCAATTGTTTGAGTTTGCGATACAGGTGGGTGCGCTCCAAGCCGGTTTTCTCGGCCACGCGGGTCATGGAGCCGCCTTCTCGCGCGAGGTGGAACTCGAAGTAGGCGCGCTCGAAGTCATCGCGTGCTTCACGCAGGGGGCGGTCAAGCTCGAAGCTTTGCTCGTGCGATGGACCGGTGTGCGCATGGCTCACAGGCGTGCTGTGGGGCGCCGTGTTCAAGCCATACGCGGGGCTGATCAGGTGGCTGTCGGCGTTGCTCACGATGTCGTGGCGAACGGGCTGCGACATGCTGGTGATGCCAGCGTAAGACGAGGCGGCTGTGATGGGCGTGACCGTGGCCAGGTGCACCGGGGGCGTGCTGGCGGCTGCGCGTGGTGCGGGCTTGGTCAAGCCTTGCTCGACAGCACGCAACAGCTTTTGCATCGTGATCGGTTTTTCAAGGAAGGCTTGTGCGCCGAACTTGGTGGCCTCAACGGCGGTGTCGATGGTGCCGTGTCCCGACATCATGATCACGGGCATCGTGAGCTGTCCGCCAGCGGACCATTCTTTGAGCAAGGTGACGCCATCGACATCGGGCATCCAGATGTCCAGCAGGACCAGATCGGGCTTGCACTGTTCGCGCAGGATGCGTGCCTTGGCGGCGTTTTCAGCGACTTCGACGGTGTGACCTTCGTCACTCAGGATTTCTGACAGGAGGGCGCGGATGCCCAATTCGTCGTCGACTACAAGGATGGTGGCCATGAATTTTGTGTGACCCAGAGGATCTGAACTTGCTCTAGTGTGACCCAGCTTGGGTGGGATGTGAGGACAGCTTTGAAAATGATAGCGAAACTTGTGCCCCACTCAGGCCTTCCAGGCTAGCGGGATACCCTGGAATTGCGGGTACAGCAGTGCTTTTAGGGTCTGGAGCAGCCAGGTTTCGGATGCGGATCAGGGCGCCGTGCTCATCGGCGATCTTTTTGACCACCGCCAAGCCCAAGCCTGTGCCCTTGGCTTTGGTGGTGATGTAGGGCTCGAACGCCCGCCGGATGATGTGCTCCGGAAAGCCGGGCCCGCTGTCGCGCACGCTCAAGCGCACGGCGCGGATGCGGCCGTCGGGGTGCAGTGGCGCGTCGGTGCGGATGCGCACCCAGCGCGCTTGAACAGGGTTGGCGGTGTCGTTGACCGCATCGAGCGCGTTTTGCACCAGGTTGTGCACCACTTGGCGCAGCAAGGTGGCATCGCCCAGGATGTCCGGCAAGCCCTGGGCCAAGTCCACTTGCAGCTGCCCTTGCTCGATGGCGTGGCCATACAAGGCCAGCACGTCGTTGACCAGCTCATTGAGGTCGAGCGGGACCAACTTGGCCGTGGGCAGGCGGGCGTAGTCACGGAACTCGTTGATCAGGGTCTTGAGCGCTTGCACCTGCGTGACGATGGTGTTGACCGACTTGTTGAGCAGCTGCTGCGAGGGCTCTTCGAGCTTGTCATGCAGCTTCATTTGAAGGCGCTCGGCCGAGAGCTGGATCGGGGTCAGTGGGTTCTTGATCTCGTGGGCCACGCGGCGGGCCACGTCGCTCCAGGCTTGTGCGCGTTGGGCCGAGACCATCTCGGTCAGGTCATCAAAGACGATGAGCTTTTCGTTGGGCGGCAGCTCAGCGCCTCGCACCAGCAGCGTCAAGGGCTCGGGGTTGGCGCTCAGTTGCAGCTCGTAAGACTCTTGCCATTGCTGGCGCTCGCCCGGGGTGGGGTCGCTGGCGTAAAGCTCAAAGCGTTGCTTGAGCGACTGGGCGAAGTCTTGCAGGCCGGGCACATCGGCCAGCGAGCGGCCTTTGTAGGCCGACAAGGGCAGGCGCAGGATGCGGGTGGCGCCAGGGTTGACCATTTCGATGCGGTCGTCGGCATCGAACACGATCACGCCGGCGGTCAGGTTGTCCAAAATGGTTTGCAGGTGGGCGCGGGCGCTGTCAAGCTCTTGCACGCTGTGGTTGACCAGGGTGCGTGCGTCGGCGAGTTGCTGGGTCATGGCAGCAAAGGCGCGGGTCAGGCCGCCGAGCTCGTCTTTGGACGCGAAGATGGCTTTGGGGCTGAGGTCGCCACGCGCCACTTCGCCCACACCCTCGGCCAGCAGCAGCAGGGGGTGCGCCAATTGGTGCCCCAGCACGGCGGCCAGCAAGAAGGCGCCGAACACGGCCAGGATCAGGGCCAGGGTCAGCGTGCCGATGTACATGCGGCGCAGGCCTTCACGGCCCAGCGAGCGTTGCTGGTATTCGCGGTAGGCGGCTTGTACGTCCAGAGCATTGCGAACCAGGTCGGGCGCGAGCGTTTGCGTCACCAGCAAAAAGTGCGTTTTGGTTTGAAGGCTGAAGCTGCGGTCGGGCATCCAGGCCAGCGCCACGATGCGGGCGGCCGAGGTGGCGTTGTCGTCCAGTCCTTCGACCACGGCCATGCTGCCCTGAGCCGGGCTTCTTGCCGCCAGGTGCTGGGCAGGCGCTCGTTGGCCAAGATGCGTGAGCGCTCGCCGCCCGCCGAGGCTTCGATCTGGCCGGCGTCGCTGAGCAGGGTCACGGTTTGCGCGCCGAGTTGCTCGCGCAGGCGCTCGAGGTCAAGCAGGCTGGGTGGCGTGGTGGCGCTGGGGCTGCCAGGCAAGCCGCTCAGGCGTTCGGCCGCCACGCGGGTTTTGTTGGACAGGTCGGTGCTGAGGGTGTCGAGCGTGCTGCGCCCCAAGCTCAGGCCAGCATCGAGGGCGCCTTCAACGCGCACGTCAAACCAGGTCTCGATGCTGCGCGAGACGAACTGGTAAGACACGGTGTAGATCAACAGCCCCGGCACCAAGGCGACCAGGCCGAAGATGCCCGCCAGTTTGAGCAAGAGCTGGCTGCCGAACTTGCGGGCGCGCAGGCGCAACACGAGTCGCCCCAAGGCCACCAGGATCACCAAGACCAAGATGGCGGCCACGCCCACGTTGGTCCACAGCAGCCATTGGTAGTGGGGCTCGTAGCGGTCGCTGTTTTGCGTGGCGAACACCAGCAAGAAGGCCAGGATCAAGCCACCCGCCGACATGGCCACGCCGGCGATGATCCAGGCCCAGCGGTTGGATTTGATGGTGCTCATGTCAGCGGGGCAGGGGCACGCCGATGCGGCGCTCTGTGGCCATCTTCCAGTCGGTGTTGCCGCCCAGGCCAATTTGCAGCGGGCGGGGCAGCTCGTCGGTGTCGAGCTTGAAGCTGAAGTCGACGTAGTGGTCTTGGGCGTCGTTGGGCGCCAGGGCGTCGGCCACGCGCCATCGGGTGGCCACGCGCAGGGCGTCAAGGGCGTCGCTCAGGCGTGTGTAGTGGCGGCTCAGCCCATCGAAGTTGACGCGCCACTGGCGGGTCAGGGGTTGGAAGGCCAGGCGCCAGCGCCGCGTGGCCGAGCCTCGGGGCTCGTCCATCCAGTACCAACGCGTCCTGAACAGCTCGGCTTGCGCCACGAACACCACGGCCACGCCTTTGCCCAGCGCTTGTTCCAGGTCGGCTGGGAGGGTGATGCGCACGTCGTAGCTCAGCAGCACGCCATCGTCGCTGCGCAGCACCTGCATGCGGTTGAGTTCAATGCCGCTGTGCGATGCGCTGGTGTCGGCATGCGCCAAGCGCCCGCTCTGCGCCACGCTGGCGGCAAGCAGGGCTGAGGCGCTGCGTTGCAGCAGCTCTCGGCGGCGCATTGGGGGCATCACGCACCTTGTGTGGATTTGGTCAGCAGGGCGTAGAAAAAACCGTCGCCCCGGTTGTGCCGGGCGGGGTCAAGGTATTCGACCACAGGCAGCAGGTGCCCTGGTGAGCTCTGCAGGCGCGCGTCGGCAGCGCGTTGCAAAAACGCGTCGATGCGGTCTTGCCCCTCTTGTTTGAAGACGGAGCAGGTGCAGTACAGCAGACGTCCGCCCGGTTTGAGCAGCGGCCACAGGGCGTTGAGGATGGCGTCCTGCGTGCGGGCCAGCGCAGCGATGTCGCTCTCGCGGCGCAGCCAGCGCACATCGGGGTGGCGGCGCACGATGCCTGAGGCGCT
>JAVLFO010000345.1:0-4162 GCA_046052805.1 Aquabacterium sp.
GCGCAACATCGAGCGCATCATCGCCACCATGGTCTGAGCAGGTACACCCTTAAACTGCCCTTGGCCCCAGCCCCAAACCCACTGCTCCTGCCCATGACAAGCCATGCGTGAAATGTCCGTCTCTGCCATCAACTTCAGCTTGATGGCAGAAATCACCAGCCTCATGGGCTTGAGCGTGCCGCCCCGCTCGCGCGCCCTGCTCGATCGCTTTGCCCAATCAGACGACTGGGTGTCTTCGCACCGGCTCAACGACGTGTACGAAGACCTGATCCAGGCGTCAGGCAGGACAGACCTGGGCTTGCAGCTCGCGTGCAACCCAGCCGTGGCGCGCTTTGGCATCTTGCCCTCGCTGCTGATGCACACGCCGCAATTGGGCTTGGCGCTCGAGCACATCCAGACGTTTGCCCCGCTGCTTCAACACGAGTCTGAGTTGACCTTGATCCGCGAGGGCCAGCAAGTGCGGGTGGAAGTGCGTCCGTTTGGGTCAACACCCATCGGCAAAGTCTGCCGAACCGACTTCATCATGCTGGGCATTGCCCATGTGCTGCGACTGTTTGGCAAAGGCCGGACCGGGCTGCTGCAGGTGTCGTTCGAACATGCCGAGCCCGCACACAGCGAGCAATACCGGGTGTTTTTTGACGCCCCCATCCAGTACGGCTGCGCGGTCAGTGCGCTGGTGTTCTCGTCATCGATGCTGGACGAAACGCTGCCGGGTGTCGATCCGATGCTCTACAGCGTGGTGCTGCAAAGGGCCAACCTGGCTTTGGCCGAGCGCAAAAACCAAAGCAGTGTGGTGGATCGTGTGGTGAACGAGATCGTGCAGCGCCTGCATGTGCCACCGCGCATGGGCGATGTCGCCTTGGCCATGGGCTACACCGAGCGCACGCTGCGTCGTCACCTGAAAGCGCTGGGAGTCGACTTCCAGCAACTGCTGGTCAAGCTGCAGGCTGAGCATGCGCAATCGCTGCTGAGCGCAGGCCAGCGCAGCATCCAACAAATCGCCGGCGATCTTGGGTTCAGCAACACAAGCGCCTTTCACCGTGCCTTCCGACGCTGGACAGGCACCACACCCAAGGCGTGCCAAAGCGGCGCCATTGGATTGACCACCGAGGACCTATGAACAAAACACTGTTTGCCGCCTTGTTATCGGTTGCGCTGAGCCCCTTGGCGGCCCACGCGTGTGACAACGCTTGCAAAGTTGCCGCGGTCGAGTCTTACCTGACGGCACTGCAAACGCACGACGCGTCGCTGATCCCACTGACACCGACGGTGCGGCGCATCGAAAACAACCTGATCACCGCAGACACCGAAGCCGGCCTGCGCAAGGACCTGTCGACCAGCGCCAAGTTCAAGCTGATCCTGGGCCTGCGCGACAAGCAAATCTACGTGGCTGGTGACGAGGTCTTTGTGATCTACACCGTGGACGCCGGCATCAAAAACTGGCCACAACTGGCCTCTGGCCGCACGTTTGAGCGCTTCCGGGTGGTCAATGGCCTGATCGACCAAATCGAGGTGGTGGTCTACACCAGCGCCGGCAAGGCCGTGCAACCGCCCTGGCCAGCGCCTTGATCTACCTGCTGAGCGAGGCCCCGACAGAAGCCCCGCTCTTCACTCGATGTTTTGAACCTGCTCGCGCATTTGCTCGATCAGCACCTTCATGTCGACCGAAATCTGCGTCAGCTCGAGGGCCGCAGCCTTGGAGCCCAGCGTGTTGGCCTCGCGGTGCAGTTCTTGGATCAAAAAGTCCAGTCGCTTGCCGACCTCGCCGCCCTTTTTGAGCAAGCGGGTGATCTCGTCCAGATGGGCTTTCAGGCGCTGCAGCTCCTCGTCCACGTCGATGCGCAGGGCATAGGCAGCCGCTTCGCTCAGCGCACGCTCTTGCGCTGCCTCGGGCGTCACGGTGCCACCCACGGCCTGCAAGGCCTCTTGGTACTTGGTGACGAACCGCTCTTGCTGGCGCAACACAGCCTGAGGCACCAACGGTGTGGCCTGCTCGGCCAAGGCTTGCAAGCCCTTGAGCTTGTCTTTGAGGATGCCGACCAGGCGTGCCCCCTCGCGCTCACGGGCCTCGGCCAAAGCGGTGATGCACTGGCGGGCGGCTTCCAGGGCCGCGTCTTCGAGCTTGACCGAAGGCGCCGCCGCACGACACCAGTTCAAGATCTCATTGACCGACAAGGGCCCGGCCTTGGGCAGCCAGTTTTGCACCATGCCCTCCAGGCGGGCCAAGGTGTGCAACTGGTCGGGGGCGGGTTGCGGCCAGCCCGCGTCGGAGGCCCGCTGCGGCTGCATGCGCAGCTCGATCTTGCCGCGCTTGAACGTGGCGGTGAGCAGCTCTCGCAGGGCGGGCTCCAGCGCACGGAATTCGTCCGACAGCTTGAAGCTCAGGTCAAGGAAACGGCTGTTGACCGAGCGCAGCTCAGCCCCCACACCGCCGCTGGCGTGCTTGCGAGAAGACGCGCTCGTATCGCCGTCGTCGGTGTTTTCACCGACGTGGTCGGGAGCAGACGCCACCGCGCTTGCAAAGCCGGTCATGGAGTAGACTGACATGGTTACCTTGACACCAGACAAAATTAGATTATGTCAAAGCCGAAACCTGCCCCGTTGCCCTCGGGCACCGTTGTGGGCGGCTACCAGGTCATCAAGAAGCTGGCTGCGGGTGGTTTTGGCGTGGTTTACCTTGCCGAAGACCCTGACAAGCGCCTCGTCGCCCTCAAAGAATACCTGCCATCTTCCCTGGCAGAGCGAGCTGCGGGCGAGCTCATCCCGCGAGTCAAACCCGACAAGCAGCCGCTGTATCGACTGGGGCTGAAAAGTTTTTTCGAAGAAGGCCGCTCGCTGGCCCAAATCGCCCATCCCAGTGTGGTGTCGGTGTTGAATTTCTTCCGAGAAAACGAAACCGTCTACATGGTGATGAATTACCTGCAGGGCGACACCCTGCAAGATTTCATCGTCACCGCGCGCGACCTCAAGCGCGACAAGGTGTTCCGCGAGTCCACCATCCGCTCCCTGTTTGATGAGATCTTGCGCGGCCTGCGCATCGTCCACCAGCACAAGATGCTGCACCTGGACATCAAGCCGGCCAACATCTTCATCACCAACGACAACAAGGCCGTGCTGCTCGACTTCGGCGCCGCGCGCGAGGTGCTGTCTAAAGAAGGCAACTTCATCCGCCCGATGTACACGCCCGACTTTGCCGCGCCCGAGATGGACCGCCGCGACGGCTCGCTGGGCCCCTGGACCGACATCTACGCCATTGGTGCCTGCATCTACGCCTGCATGCAGGGCTACCCGCCCAACGACGCACCCCAACGCCTCGAAAAAGACCGCTTGAGCCTGTCTTTGTCGCGGCTGCGCAATGTGTATTCAGATAATCTGATCGAGGTCACTGAGTGGTGCATGTCGCTCGACCCGCTGGCTCGCCCGCAAAGTGTTTTTGCCTTGCAAAAGGAGCTGGCCCGCGAAACCGAGCGCCGCTACTCCAAGCTCACTTTTGCCGAGCGCGTGAAGCTGCAACTTGAAAACCTCAAATCGGGTGCGAAGGCCTAAAGAAAGCATGGCGCTGGCATGAGATTTTCTGTTTATCAGATCAGCCGCAAAGGCGGCCGCGAAAAGAACGAAGACCGCATGGGCTATTGCTACACGCGGGACTCCGGTCTGTTCGCCTTGGCCGACGGCATGGGCGGCCACCCCGAGGGTGAAATGGCCTCGCAACTCGCCCTGCAGACCATGGCCGCGCTCTACCAACGCGATGCGCGCCCCACGCTGGCCGACCCGATCCGCTTTTTGCAAGACGCCATCATGGCGGGCCACCACCAGCTGCTGCGCTACGCCAGTGAAAAAGGGCTGATGGACACCCCACGCACCACCATCGTCGCCTGCATCTTGCAAGGCAACGCAGCCTACTGGGCCCACTGTGGTGACTCGCGCCTGTACTTCGTGCGCGGTGACAAGCTGATCGCCCGCACGCGTGACCACTCCTACTCCGAGCTGCAAAACACGCTGTCTTCGGTGGTGCCACTCAACGAGCGCTATAACCGCAACGTGCTGTTCACCTGCCTGGGCAGTCCCGGCAAGCCCGTGGTCGACACGGCTGGGCCGCTGTTGATGCAAGAAGGTGACCGCATCATGCTGTGCTCCGACGGCATGTGGGGCACAGTCGAAG